>CAYXQH010000135.1:6519-11315 GCA_964467425.1 uncultured Saprospiraceae bacterium | reverse complement strand
AGAAGAGATGGGTCTTCAAGATTTGGAACAGGTAACAGATGGGGTACTTTTCCCGCCGCTTCCATCGGATGGATTTTAAGTGAAGAGCGTTTTCTAAAAGAAAATGATTGGTTAACTTTTTTAAAACTTCGTGCTTCTTTCGGCCGAACCGGAAATGCTGAAATAGGTAATTTTGAACACTTCGCTTCTTACACCACTAATAATTATATTGAACAAGGTGGAATTGTAGTAGAAGAGATTGATAACGTAAACTTGAGTTGGGAATCAACAGATCAGTATGATGTTGGTTTAGACTTTGGTTTATGGAACGGACGTATTGAAGGTGGAATTGATTTTTATTTAAAGCAGACCAGTGATTTATTAACGGAAGTGAATGTTTCTGCTTTATCAGGCTCCGACAGAGTAACCAATAATGTGGGCTCGCTCGAAAACCGTGGTTTTGACTTTTCTTTGACCAGCCATAATCTACCCAAGAAAAAATTAAACTGGACCACTACTATTAATCTGGGCTATAATAAAAATGAAGTTACAGACTTGGGAGGAAGGTCCTTAGTACCAGGGCAGGTATTTGGCCTTAGTGCAGTTGGTCTGGGTCATCCAGTTGGTGCAAGGTATGTAGTCGAATGGGCAGGTATAGCTTCGGAAGATATGACGCTGACGATTACTAATCCGGATACAGGTAATCCAACTGAGATTCAGGTTCAGGGTGGTGATGAACTTTTCATTAATAAATTTGGGGAAATCACTAATATTCATGATCCTGCAAATGATCAAAAATTTATAGGAAATCCTAATCCAGTTTGGGTCGGAGGGCTCACCAATACCTTTTCGTATCAAAACTTTGATTTAAGTATACTTTTTTCTTTTGCTGCTGGTCATGATTTAGCGAATGAAGAACAACGGTTTCAATTTTCTGGTTTTGGAAATGGCTGGACTATGTGGGCAAATGCAGCGGATCGCTGGCAACAGCCCGGCGATCAAACTAATATGCATCGATTGACCTGGGGTGGACCTAATCGAAATTATACCAGCAGTCGATTCTTATATGATGCAGACTTCATTCGACTAAAAGATATAACCCTTGGGTATAACCTTCCAAAGGCCTTACTCTCAAAATGGGGATTGGGTAGTTTTAGAATTTATGCTAAAGGAAACAACCTCCTGACTATTACAGATTATCCTGGTTGGGACCCAGAGTACAACAGAGATGAAGCGGGAAATACTAATCAGGGGAAATCCTGGTTGCCATCTCCTCAAGCAAAGAGCATTTCTTTTGGAGCTAACATTTCCTTTTAATTTAAACCAAAATAGATCATGAAAAGATTTCAATTATATATTCTAATTTTATTTTTTGCTGGGATAAGCTTCCCTTCTTGTGATGACTTTCTGGAGTTGGAGCCCGAAACAAGCTTATCCAGTGCCGTGGCTTTTGATAATATCGAAGGCGTAGAAGCAGCTATTGTTGGTGCTTACAGTACATTACATTCGGATTGGGTAGAACGACAGTATGTTTTTGCAGCTTGTCTGTCTAGTGATGTTAAAGAAGTTAATTCGCTCGCCAACACCAATTACTCCCAGGCACTGAGCCATGCAACATGGGGTGATCTTTTTAATATTTCTGACTATTTCTGGGAGATGTCTTATAGAGCCCTGGATTTATCCAACAAAGTTATTCAGTCCTTGCCACAGATAGAAGGTACGAATAATCAGATCGTTGCCGATAAAAAAAGGCTGGAAGGAGAAGCACACTTTCTTAGAGCATTGGTTTATTTTTCCTTGAATCGATTTTATGCGAATCCAAATAACGGTTTATCCGTGCCTTTACTAACCACTCCTTTTCAGACAGGTGATATGCCTCCGAGAGCAACAATTGAAGATGTTCAAGATCAGGTAATTGCCGATCTTAAAGAAGCTGAAACGTTAATGGAAGGTATTGAATCCAATAATGATCGCGCAACAGTTTGGTCCGTCAGAGCCTTTTTAGCCAGAGTTTATTTCGAATATAAAGAGTACGCAAATGCTCAGGATTATTCAAACACAGTAATTGAAAGTAATAAATTCTCGCTCATTGACGGGGATGTTGCTGCAGCATTCAGCACCAATATTTCTTCTGAAAACATTTTAACTTTTCTAGGTGATCCTACAGACAGAGCAGCGACTAATCTTTTTTCTATTTTCAGTCTGGGTAGCGAAAATGTTCAACTTTCAGTTTCCGACGGTTATTGGGATATTATTAATCAGGATCCCGGAGATGAACGATTGACTATATTACACGAAGATTTTGGCACCGCCAGAGCTTTACACAAATATGATGACTGGAATATGAATATTCCATTTATCCGACTCCCTGAAATGTATTTAATTCGGGCAGAATCAAAAGCAATTAATAATGATCTAGATGGAGCTTTAACTGATTTAAACAGATTGCGTCAACGTGCTGGAATCGGAGGAACTACTTATACAGATAAAGATGATTTGTTAGAAAAGATATACATCGATCGAAGCCTGGAATTATCCATGGAGGGTGATCATTTTCATAATTTAAAAAGATTAGAGCAACCAATCGGAGGATACCCCTGGTCCGAAGCACAGTATAAATTGGTTTTCTTTATTCCAGAAATAGAAACTCAGCTAAATTCAAACTTAGTACAAAATGACACTTGGTAAAAATAAAATGAGATACATTAATTTATCTGCAGTTCTTCTTTTAATGACTTTGTGGTGTGCTACACTCCATGCTCAAATCCCCTGTACAGAAGTAACTCAACAAGTAGGTATTGATCATCACTATCTTAGTGTCTCGTACATGGGAGGCGGTGCAGCATTTTTTGATTTTGATAATGATAACGATGAGGACCTCTGGATTGTCGGAGGTATTAATCAGGATGTTTTATATGAAAATGATGGTGTAGGCAACTTTACAGAAATCGGAACAGTTGCTGGTCTTGAAGCAACTAATGGACACATCACTTCAGGGGTTATTACTGCGGACCTTAACAATGATGGATGGCGAGATGTCATTGTACTTGGACATATTGGATTTCACCCTTTGCTCTTCAAAAATAATGGTGACGGAACGTTTGACGAAATATCAGGACCAGCTGGTCTAGCCAATTATGAAGGTCAAAGTTACGCTGCCGCTTGTGCCGATGTCAATCAAGATGGATTATTAGATATTTATGTCGGAACCTATATTGAAAATATTCAACTTATTTATGACAACAATGGTGCTGCCATAGGTTTTGATCATGATTGTTTTGATAATTTTCTTTTCATCAATGACGGCGACTGGACCTTTACTGAAATGGCGCAGGAATATGACGTAAGAAACGGAGGCTGTGCTTTAGCGACGACTTTTACAGATTTTGATCAGGATGCAGATTCGGATTTATTCATCGCTAATGACTTTGGTGAATGGCTTGTTCCTAACTCTTTATATGAAAACAACAATCCAACCGGACCTTTTCCAAATGTAAGCTCAGCTACCGGAATGGATATAGGAATCTTTGGAATGGGCATCGCTATTGGAGATTATGACCGAGATCAGGATCTTGATTATTATGTCACCAACCTTGGCACTAATATCTTCATGGAAAACCAGGGCAATAATACTTTTCTTGATAAAGCAGCAGAAACAGGAACGGAAGACACTTATGTAAATTCGCTTTTTGCAACAGGTTGGGGAACCGCTTTTATCGATGTCGACAATGATACAGATCTTGACCTTTTTGTTTGTAATGGATACGTTCCTGCCGCGCTTTTCATTAGTAATAATCCGCTAAATAAAAATCGCCTTTTTATAAATGACGGAAATGCAGATGGAACCGGTTATACTTTTTTCGAATCCGCTCTTGAATCAGGGCTTGATGATCCCGGTCGGGGAAGAGGTTTTACTTATGCAGACTATGATAATGACGGAGACTTAGACTTCTTGATTATAAACGTTAATCAACAAACCTCAGGCGACTCTGTACAAAACGTCCTTCTTTACAGAAATGATAACGATAATGAAAATAACTGGTTAAAAGTAAAGCTTCAAGGAACAACTGGTAACCGCGACGCTTTTGGCTCGAGTATAAAAATAGTCGTAGGCGAGCATTCCTGGGTGCATGACTATAATGGTGGCTATGGGTCCCATGCCTCGCAACACGCTTCAAATGCTCATTTCGGCCTTGGCGAAAACACGGTCGTTGATAGCCTACTAATCACCTGGCCCGGTGGCGTCCAGCACGCTTTCACTGAAATCACTTCTAATCAAACGATCTGTATTTCAGAAAATGGAACGATCACCGACACGAACGATCCAGAGGTTCAAGAATCTTTTTTACAAGTCTCTGCATATCCAAATCCATTTAAAGAGCAAACACAGATTAAATTTTATCTCCCAAATGCGGATGATGTTCAAATAGATATCTACGATGCGCTTGGTCGAAAAATACATTCTTTTCAAGAAAAAAAATATAGCCAGGGCGAGCATATCTTAGAATGGAAAAACCAACTTTCTCCTTCGTCTTGGTATGTTTTACAAATTAAATCAAAGCAAGCTATAAGCACTTTAAAATTATTTAACATAAACTAATAAAACCGAAAATATTTATTTCTAAATTTAAAAAATGCAACATGAAAAAACTTTACTTTCTTTCAATTATTTTTCTTGTGAGCTTTTCCCTACAAGCTCAGGTAACAAGTAACGCATTAAAAGGAACTTGCCTTAATCCTGATGAAGGAACAGTTGATTTCATTTTTGACCTCAATGTCAATTGCCCGGAAGCAGATCCTAATGGCACTTTGCCAGG
>CAYXQH010000135.1:0-6419 GCA_964467425.1 uncultured Saprospiraceae bacterium | reverse complement strand
TAATGACTGTTGCCAATACACCTACCTGCTCAGATTTGAATCAAGAATCTAGTCTGACATTATTCTCTGATGCCGGAGATGGAGGATCTTGTGTAGACATGGCAGATGGATTGGTACGTATTGACATGGATTATACGCTGGCTTGTCCGGAAGCAGATAGTGATTCTTTACTTCCAGTAACTACTGCACTTGGTTTTCATTCCGGTGCGAATGACTGGTCTATTATCGTAAACTGGGATGATGCTAATGCTGTTCAACTCGTCAATGACGGTGCTGATAATTTTTCTGCAATTATTGATGTCCAGGCCTACTATGGTATCCCGATTGGAAATCTAGAAAACATTATGATGCTTGGAAATAATGGTGTGGCCAATGCCGGAGCACCATGGGATAATACATTAAAAGATCCTACCGATGGTGGTAGTTTTGGAAACCCTGACCCATGCTCTGATTTAAGAATGGTGATTGCTGAAGCACCTGCTTGTGATTTGACGTTAGGATCCAATGATTTGATCTTACAGCGCACTATGAAAGTAAGTCCTAATCCATTTAGAAATAGAGCGTTTGTTGAATTTGATAATCCAGCGAATGAGTCATTCGATTTAATGATTACGGATATGACGGGTAAAGTCGTTCGTGTAGAAAATAACATAACAGGAGATCGATATTTATTAAGCAGAGGAAATCTTCCTGCTGGAATGTATTTCGCTACGCTTACCGATGAGAGCGGTGACTTTGCTACAACGAAGCTAGTTGTGAAGTAACATGTTCTTGAAAAACGAATCATTCTTTTTATAAGACATAAACGGTATTCGGTTTTAGTCAATCGGTTTCTCCGAAAAACTAAGACCGAATACCATTTTCCTAATTTTTTTAGGACTCAATAAATAGGATGAGTAATCTTTATTCAAACCTATTTATAATGAAAACCAACACCTTTATATTTTTCCTTTTCATATTACTAGTCTCTGCTTTTTTCTTTACCTGTAAAACGGAGGCTCCTGTCGTTGATAGCCTAACGATTCATAACCAAACAGAACTGGACAGCATTCTGGATAATTATGTTGACAATGGATTTTACCCATTCATTTATGCAAGAGTAGAAAATATTGACGGCGCAGTTTTATATGAACACAGCGCTATGAATCCTACCTTTTTTCCAAACGAAAAAATAGATGGCGATTCCTGGATTAGAATCTGGTCCATGAGTAAAATCATTACCATCTCTGTTGCGCTTGATTTGATAGAAGATGGTTTGCTAAATTTTGACGATCCGGTTATAAAACATATTCCAGAGTTTAAAGATTTAAAAGTTGCCGTTGCAGAAGATGGCAGAAGCATCAGTGAATTTGGCTGGGAGGATAAAGAAGGCGCTTGTCCATATCAACTAGTGGACAATGATTCCGTCATGACTGTTTTACATTTGATTAATCATGAGGCCGGTTTCTATTATGCAACAACTGGTAAGTCTTGCATTGACGACATAGCTGCAGAAAATAATCTCGCCACTTCAAAAAACAGCCAGGAGCTTATTGATCGGATGGCAAAAATGCCGCTTGTCCAACATCCTGGTACTACCAGTTTTTATGGAACAAATACCACCGTTCTCGGTCTCGTTGCAGAACGAGCTACCGGAAAAAGTCTAAAGCAATTAGTCGAAGAACGAGTGACTACACCAATGAAAATTTCAGGGCTTCAATATGGTCTTCCCGCTGGAGCGAAACTCCCTCCAGCTTTCTCTGGAAAGGACAGCATCTTAAGAATCGCACACCCTGGAGAGTTGGATATTTTCGGGCCTGATGTTCCGGATTATGATCCTACACATGAACTTTATCTTGGAGGTGAAGGCATGGTGGCTACCGCAGATGCCTATGCGGATTTTGTTAGAATGCTTTTAAAAAGAGGCACCTTGAATGGTCATCGTTTTTTAAACAAAGAGACGGTCGAAGATATTTATGCCCCTCATACACAATTGGATAATCCATACGGTTATAATGGTTACAACCTTTGGGTCAGTGGTGATTCTATGCGAATAAATGGCGGAGGAGATGCAGGCTTATGGATTGGAGGTGGGTATGAAGGAACCCATTTTTGGGCGGATCCAAAACGAGAAATTGTTGGCGTCATCATGTCGCAGATGAATTTTAATTCGCCTGGTGGTTATGGCAGAGACGACAAATTTCGAGGCGCAATTTATAAACAGTTTTTTGCAGATGAAAAAGCAAAAGAAGACGCGCAAAAAAAATAATGCATTATGAAAATCATTTTTTACCTATTCGTATTTTGTCCTTTATTTCTATTTGCACAAGAATCAACCTTTGTCAATCCTATTCTACCCGGCGGTCATCCGGATCCCTCGATTTGCCGAGCTGGAGACGATTATTATATCGTAAATTCTACCTTTGAATATTATCCAGCACTACCTATTCATCATTCCAAAGATTTAGTGAATTGGGAATTGATCGGTTATGGACTTCATCGACCGGAGCAAGCTTCAGGGGCTGTCAATTTAGTGGACGTCCAACAGAATGGCGGGATACATGCGCCAACAATTCGATATCATGATGGCTTGTTTTATATTATCGTAACAAACGTTTATAGTCCAATCGATAAAACCAAACCTGCGGAAATGGTCAACTTTATTATTACTGCAGAAAACCCTGCTGGTCCCTGGTCCGATCCTCATGTAATCGAAGGTGCTCCGGGTATTGACCCCGATATTTTTTTCGATGATGATGGTACTGTTTGGTTTGTAGGCACCCATGATTTAGGGAAACCAAACAAAAATGGTATAGGTGAAATCTGGGTACAAGAACTCGATTTAAAAAACTGGAAATTAAAAGGCGAACGTAACTCGATATGGATCGGTGCATGTGGAGGCTGTTGTGTAGAAGGTCCCCACATTTATAAACAACATGGAATGTATTATCTTTTGATCGCTGAGGGTGGAACAGGAATGAACCATGCGGTCATGATGTCCGCAAGCGAGAAAATTACGGGACCTTATGATTCCTGTCCTCGGAATCCGATTCTTACTTCTCGTCATTTGTCCAATAACAACTGGGTCCATAGTACTGGCCATGCAGACATGGTCGAACTACCAGACGGACGTTGGTATATGGTTGCATTGAGTAAACGAAGTGATGTAAAAGGCTCCACTAATATGGGCCGCGAAAGTCACTTGATCCCAGTGGTTTGGGAACCTTCAATCATGCGATGGGAACAAGTAAGTGAAACAGTCTGGGAACCGGTGCGTTATCTTTGGCCTGTTTGTGCTCCAGAAACAGGCAAGGTAGAACGCTATACACCATTGCCTTTCGCTGACAAACCTCAATATCGCAATGATGCTTTTTCAGATGATTTCATTTCAAGCACCTTACACCATGAATGGAATTTCCGAAGGGTCCCACAGAAGGGCACTTATTCACTCGATGCTAAAAAAGGATATGTACGTCTTTTTCTAAAACCAGAAACGTTTCAGCTCCGGGAGCAATTTAGCTTTATGGGGTTTAGGCAAAAAGAAAACGATTTTGAATACAGCGCAAAGATGGATTTTTCTCCGAAAGCAAATGGAGCAGAAGCGGGCATTAGCATTGTCCAACAAGATGATAATTATATAAATTTTACTATCGTCCAAAATGACAATAAGGCTATTTTAAAACTAGTTGTAAAAGGTCGAAAAGCAGAAATAAAAACGGTGCAACAGGAAATATTGAAAGGATATAAAGGAACGATTATTTTTAAATTAATTTCAAAAAATAGTCGCTATCAATATCTTTATTCTCTCAACGAAGGAGCGTCTTTCACCCCTTTTGCCGAAACGTCAGATGAACTGGTACTTTGCTATGGATACATTGGCACTAACCTCGGCATCTATGCAACCAGCAATGGAAATCCAACTATTGAATTCGCTGATTTTGACTGGATTAATTACAAAGGATTTCCTAGATAATTTTTCGGGTAAGTAAATAACAAAACAAAACCACCAGATATGTTCAAACGCTTCACTATTTTAAATTTCATACTCTTCTTATCTTTTTGTTCTTGTAAAACAGATTCCTCGAATTCAGATAACGCATCTTCAAAGACTGACCACACCAATGTTATTTTAATCTACATGGATGATATGGGATTCGGTGATCTTAGTTCCTTTGGCCATCCAACCATTCAAACACCTAACATAGATCGCTTGGCAAGAGAAGGTCAAAAATGGACAAACTTTTATACCGCAAGTAGTGTTTGTTCACCAAGTCGTGGAGCTTTACTAACTGGGAGATATCCTTGTCGCATTGGTCTCTGTGGTCCGAAACAACGCGTCTTTTTTCCAAAATCTATAGGAGGCCTGCCTTCTAATGAAATCACTATAGCAGAAATGCTCAAAGAAAAAGGCTACCAAACTGGCATTGTTGGTAAGTGGCACCTTGGACACCTTCCCGAATATCTTCCTACGGCACAAGGCTTTGATTATTATTATGGGATTCCATACAGCAATGATATGAACGGCGTCAATTGGAGTTTGAAAACCTTCTTTTCAGAACCTGATATTAATATGTGGGACGTTCCTCTTATGGAAAACGAAAAAATTATCGAACGTCCGGCAAATCAACATACGATTACGAAAAGATATACAGAGAAAGCGGTTGACTTTATTGAAAAGAATCAAGACGAACCTTTCTTTCTTTACTTTCCACACACCATGGTTCATACGCCCCTTTTTGCGGGGGAGGAGTTTTTAGACACCAGTCCAAGAGGTTTTTATGGCGATGTTATGAATGAAGTTGACTGGAGCGTTGGCGAAGTGATCGCAACTTTAGAACGATTAAACTTAGATAAAAACACGCTGGTTATTTTTTCTTCTGATAATGGCCCTTGGTTGATGATGCTAGAGCAAGGGGGTTCCGCAGGCTTATTGAAAAATGGCAAAGGAACAACTTGGGAAGGCGGGATGCGTGTCCCCGGAATATTCTATATGCCCGGTACCATACTTGAAGAAACCATAACAGGTATTGGATCAACATTAGATATCCTTCCAACGATTGCTGCTTTTACCGGAGCTACTGTTCCAAAAGATCGAATTATCGATGGCTATGACCTTTCACT
This sequence comes from uncultured Saprospiraceae bacterium, assembly GCA_964467425.1. GTDB lineage: Bacteria > Bacteroidota > Bacteroidia > Chitinophagales > Saprospiraceae > JAHDHW01. Next base: position 1,319 of record CAYXQH010000135.1, on the reverse strand, counting down.
TGTCTTAGAAAAAGGAGCACCAAGCCCTAGAGATCATTTTTTCTATTATCGGAAATGTGATATTTATGCCGCCAGAAAAGAGGAGTATAAAGTTCATTATATTACAGAAGATTGCTACAAAAAAGATAATAACAAAATTGTTCTAGAAAAACCTATTTTGTTTGACATCAATCAAGATCCCAGTGAAAAATACGATCATGCAGAAGACCATCCAGACGTTTTAAAACAAATGGAAGACTTAATTGCAAATCATAAAAAAGGAGTTATTACCTTAACCCCTGAAATGGATCGCTATCCAGAAGGGGTTAAACCTTTTTAATTCTTTTTAAAAACAGAACCAACATTGCATTATGAAAAATAGAAAGCCTTATTTCATTTTATCCTTTTTGATTGCCATCTTGTTTTGTTCTTTCTCTTGTGAAAAGCAGACAAATGAACAAGAAGAAGCAAATACTTCAAAACCAATGAATGTCCTTTGGCTTGTTGCCGAAGACCTTAGTCCATATATTCCGCCATTTGGAGACTCCACTATTCAAACGCCTAACCTTAGTCGACTTGCCGCAGAAGGTATCCGATATACCAATGTCTATTCTATCTCCGGTGTTTGTTCACCAAGTAGAGCCGCCCTTGCAACCGGTATGTATCCTTCCAGCATTGGCGCGCACCACATGCGTACCTTATTTCAAACGGAAGAAGCTAAAAAAATGGGCATTATAAATTACGAATGTGTACCTCCCTCAAATATAAAAATGGTGAGCCAAATCCTTCGTGAAAATGGATACTATTGCACCAATAATTCTAAGACGGATTATCAATTTCAACCCAGCAAAATGGCTTGGGATGAATCGAGTGTTTATGGGCATTGGAGAAACCGACCGGAAGGCAAACCATTTTTTTCCATCTTCAATTTTAATGTAACGCATGAATCCAACATGTGGAATTCTTTTTATCGCCCGTATGATTTAGAAGTATTTCCACCAAAGCGAGATACTTCCAAATGGTGGCGCCAATTTCAAGGTAAAAAAAAACCGCTTTTCGTTGATGAAAATTTAGAAGTGCCGATCCCGCCTTATTTACCAACGACCGAATCTTCCATAAAAGATGTACGCCGGATGTATTCTAATATTGTTGAAATGGACAAGCACGTTGGAAGAGTTTTACAGCAATTAGAAGACGATGGTCTTTTAGACAATACAATTATTGTTTGGTATACGGATCATGGTGGTCCATTGCCACGACAAAAAAGATTGCTTTACGATTCGGGACTGAACGTCCCTATGATTATTCGTTATCCTGATAAAAAAAATGCAGGTTCTATT
>CAYXQH010000134.1:0-11416 GCA_964467425.1 uncultured Saprospiraceae bacterium | reverse complement strand
TAAAAATTATAAGTAAACGATCTAAATCTCCTATAGATACTACGCTCTTATGTTTAGCCTCCATAAAATCCATAAAAAAAACCCTGCTGTATCAGCAAGGTTTTAACATCAGTATATCTTTAAAAAAGCGAAATTATTTGGTCGCTTTATTATATAGTTTAGAAACTTCACCCCAGTTAACCACATTAAAAAATGCTTCAACATAATCAGGACGTTTGTTCTGGTATTTTAAATAGTACGCATGTTCCCATACATCTAATCCAAGAATTGGTGTTCCTTTTTTCTCTGCACAATCCATCAATGGATTATCTTGATTAGGCGTTGAGGTAATAAATAGACTTCCGCTTTTTCTAGCACAAAGCCATGCCCAACCTGAACCAAAACGTGTTCCGGCAGCAGTTTTAAATTCTGCTTTAAAAGCATCATAACTTTTGAAAGATTTTGCCATTGCTTTTCCTAATTTAGAAGTTGCTTTTGGCTGACCACCTCCGTTTGGAGACATTACTTTCCAAAACAAAGAATGATTGTAAAATCCACCTCCATTGTTTCGAACACCTGCACCATGCTTTGACGCTTTTTTCAAAATGTCTTCAATTTTCATTTTTGCTAAAGGAGTTCCTTCAATAGCTGCATTCAATTTTCTGGTATAACCAGCGTGATGTTTCCCATGATGAATCTTCATAGTTCTTCCATCAATATGTGGTTGCAATGCTTTATGATCGTAAGGTAAATCTGGTAGTTTAAATGCCATTTCAATTTAAATTTTTAGTTAGTCAATTATAATAGTTCTCTAAATATTTTCACAAAGATAAAAAAAGTATAGTATTAAAATGAATCAACATCTTATTACCAAAACAAGCAAAAGCTTTAAAGTGTTTAAACATAAAGCACTGAATATTAAATCTCCATTTCTAATCCTTATATTTGCCCTCATAATTTTAACTATAAATATCAAAAATGAAATACCGTAAAGAAAAAGATAGTATAGGAACTGTAAAGGTGCCTGCCGAAAAATATTGGGCTGCTCAAACACAACGCTCTAAAGAAAATTTTAAAATCGGTGGTCAACATATGCCAATAGAAGTAATTCGTGCGTATGCTATTTTGAAAAAAGCTGCTGCTAAAACGAATGTAGAACTAGGCGTTTTATCCAATGCTAAAGCCAGTCTTATTGCCAAAGTTTGCGCAGAAATTCTAAACGGCAAACTCGATGAGCAATTTCCATTAGTTGTGTGGCAAACAGGTTCAGGTACACAAACCAACATGAATGTAAATGAGGTAATTGCTAATCGTGGACATGTTCTTAAAGGCGGTAAATTGACTGATGAAAAGAAATACCTTCATCCCAATGATGATGTCAACAAATCACAATCGTCTAATGACACTTTCCCAACGGCAATGCATATTGCAGCCTATACAACTTTAATAGAATCTACAATTCCTGGCATCCAAGGTCTTCGAACGACCCTGGACTTCAAAGCGAAAAAATTTAAAAATGTAGTAAAGATTGGTCGAACCCATTTCATGGATGCGACGCCGGTTACCTTAGGACAAGAACTTTCAGGTTATGTATCCCAACTGGATCATGGTCTTGCAGCGATCAAAAACTCCCTAAAGCATTTGTCTGAATTAGCACTTGGTGGAACTGCGGTAGGTACTGGATTAAATACACCGAAAGGTTATGCGAAATTAGTAGCTAAGCATATTGCGAAGCAAACCGGTCTTCCTTTTATTTCTGCTAAAAATAAATTTGAAGCCTTGGCAGCACATGATGCAATCGTAGAAGCACATGGAGCACTAAAGACAGTAGCCGTTTCTTTAATGAAGATCGGAAATGATATTCGAATGTTAGCCTCCGGTCCTCGATCTGGAATCAGCGAAATAATCATCCCTGCTAATGAACCGGGTTCTTCCATCATGCCTGGCAAAGTTAATCCAACGCAATCCGAAGCATTGACTATGGCAATGGCGCAAGTGATTGGAAATGATGTCGCGATTAATGTCGGCGGTATGAACGGTCATTTTGAGCTAAATGTTTTTAAACCTATGATGATTTTCAACTTCCTTTTTTCAGCAAATTTGATTGGAGATGCTTGCCGAAGTTTTAATAGGAACTGTGCTACAGGTATTGAGCCGAATCATAAAGTGATCAAAGAAAAATTAGAAAATTCTCTAATGCTGGTTACTGCTTTGAATACTAAAATTGGTTATGACAAGGCAGCTAAGATTGCTAAAAAAGCTTATAAAGAAAATACAACACTTAAAGCAGCTGCGATAAAACTCGGCTTTCTTACCGCTAAAGAATTTGATGCTTGGGTAAAGCCAGAAAAGATGATCTAAAAAAATTAGTACGGACGGTGTTTAGAATTCGGTTTTTGGTGTTCGGTTTGAAAATGCTACTGAATTATTTTTGAAGCAATCAACTCTGCCAACTTTGAAGAACCATAAGTGGTATTATGAACATCGTCCACAAAGTACTTTAGGTTTTTCCCCAAATGAGGCTCCGCGTCAATTAAGGTAATATCATTTTCTTTTGCTATTTTTCTAGTAGTATCATTAAAGGCGTCCATCGCTTTAGCTAAGCTTAGAACGGAAGCATACTCCTCTTCTTTTTCGCAAAAAGAATAATTCATCCAAATTTTTGAAAACTCTTCAGGTGTATATTCTGCTTTATACATATGCCCCTGAGTGACCAGATAAGCTTCTGCACCATCTTGATGAATCAATTCAATCAATTGAGCAAGATAGTCTTCGAATGCCGGTTTGGAAATAAATTCTGATACTTCAAAATCTCTGGGTCTCACTTTTTTACTAAACCAAATCTTTCTAAGATTTCGGATTAAAAACTGGCTGTAACTTTCGGGCTTTGCTCCATTTATACTTGCCCCATAAAAATGAGAATAATCTTTTTCATATGCTCCAACGGAAAACTGTGGAGGAGAAAAAGAACGATAAATATCATTGATTGCATGCATGACAACTACTTTGTCAGCTTTAAAATTTCTACAATATGCTGCATAATTTATTAGACTATGTTTACTCGTATACCAGTCCATACCAGCATTCAACACTTCATATTTTTTGCCATCCGTTCTTTTATCTAAAACATGCTGAAGAATTGCTGGATATCGATCAATACTGTCCGCTCCAATAAATCTTGTAGTAGATCCACCCAGACATAACACTCTCACTGTATTCGTATCTTTTTCCATTTCATAATAATACGTTGAAGGCGGAACCTGAAGGAATGGATCAAAGAGGTGCATTTGGTTTTGATAATAATAGATATTTCCGACCATATAGATCAGTCCTAATAATACGATAGAAGGTAAAAGGGCAAAAAACAATTCACGGGTAGAATGTTTTTTCAAAAAACGATAGATCAAATAAGGTGCAATTGCTAAAAAGAAAACAGATATCACTATCAAAAAAAGAAAGTATTTCTTTGAATAAAAGAGAATGTCCGGAAAATAAGAAGTATGCGTGTAGAATCCACTGAGGAAAAACAATACAAGCAAATAGTAAACAATCAGTATCTGTTTCATTTTTTAATACCTATAAGTCCAACTTAAAAATTGTAATTCAGATTCAATTCCATTTTCAGATCGAGGGGTTGATCAGGTAATTGACTGTGTGAGGGTAAAAGATTATACCCTTTAAAAATAAGTATATTTTAGGAAAAAATCACGCGGGAGCGCTTAGAGCATGTTTAAAAAATGGTAATTGTAGATAAAATTGAACTATTTTGTTCTTTATATCCTTATAAAATAGATCGATTAGGCAAAATAAGGTTGAAATTTCTCTGAAAATATGCCCAATTTTAGTTGCAAAAACTACCATTGTGAGAAAAAAAGACTTATCTTTGCCCCGCAATTTTAGAAAGTTCTTTAATTATGGAGGCCTTGCCCGAATTCACAATCCCAATAGAGGGATTAGGAGATGGAGTTCACCAGTTTGATTTTCAGATCGATAAATCGTTTTTTGATCATTTTCAAAATTCGCCTATCAAAGATGGAAAATTTGACTTAAAACTCTACTTTGACAAACGCCCCGATATGTTGGTTTTGACTTTTGAATTTGCCGGATCTTATGTTACAGATTGTGACAGATGCTTAGAAAGTATCGATCTTCCGGTCAAAGACAGTCAACAATTATTAGTTAAATATGCTGATGAACCAAAAGATGATACAGAAATCATCTACATCACTAAAGAAACTCAATTGTTGAATGTTGCTAAATATGCATACGATTGTATCGGTTTAGCAATTCCAATTTCAAAAGTTTGCGATGAAATAGACGATCCGCCATGTAATGATAAGATGTTGGATTATCTTGATGAAAAAGAGGAAGAAGAAAATGAATCACAAAATAACCCTATCTGGGAGGCGTTAAAAAATTTTAAAAAAAATAATTAACTAGTGCTTAAAGCATTTTAAACAAAATAAAAATGGCACATCCGAAGAGTAAAATTTCTAAGCAAAGAAAAAGAAAAAGAAGAACGCACTACAAAGCAGCTGTTCCTACTGTCGCTACCTGTCCAACTACTGGAGAGCCACATCTTTATCACAGAGCTTATTGGCTTGATGGTAATATGTACTACAAGGGGCAAATCGTAATAAAAGCAGTAGAAGTCGAAGATTAGTCGTAGCCATCTTTTTTAAAAGATATTACAAAAAGCTCCCATAGTTTTTATGAGGGGCTTTTTGTGTTTTATCTATATACACTTAATCCTCCTTAACTCCTTAGCTCTATTTAACACGCTTAAACAATCACCCAATATGAAAAAAATTGTCAATACCTCTAATGCTCCTGCTCCTGTTGGGCCTTACAATCAGGCAACGATGCATAATGGAATGCTTTTCGTCAGCGGACAAATTGCACTTGATTCTGCAACTGGTGAACTCATCAATGAAAACATTGAAGCAGAAACACATCAAGTGATGAAAAACCTGAATAATATTCTTAAAACTGCCGAAATGACTTTCGAGCATGTTTTGAAAGCTTCTGTTTTCGTTTCTGATATGAATAATTATGGTCGGATTAATGCTGTTTATGCAGAGTACTTTAATGAAGCCACTGCCCCTGCCAGAGAATTAGTTGAAGTAGCTAATCTGCCAAAATTTGTAAACATTGAAATTTCAGTAATCGCAGCTAAGTAATTTTTAATATGGAACAAAGAAAAAAAATCCTGTCCTGTATCCAGCCTACTGGAAATATGCATTACGGCAACTACTTTGGTGCAGTACAAAACTGGGTTAACCTTCAAGAAAAATATGATTGTAAATATGGCATCGTTGATTATCATGCGATAACGATGCCTTACAACACTAAAAAATTACGAGAAAACACCTGGGGGTTAATTTTCAATTTACTGGCTGTTGGCATAAAACCAGAAAATCTGTTTATTCAATCTTTAATACCTGAACATACTGAGTTGGGATGGATTTTTAGTTGCTTTTGTTCTTATGGCCAACTAAGTAGAATGACTCAATTCAAGGATAAGTCTTCAGATTCTAAAGAAAAGTCAGCAGGCTTTGTTTCTGCCGGACTTTTTGGATATCCCGTTTTGCAGGCTGCTGATATATTGATTTATCGGGCAGACTATGTTCCTGTTGGAAAAGATCAGGAACAGCATTTAGAACTGTCCAGGAATATTGCAGAGCGCTTTAATGCGCAAGTAGGAAAAGAGTACTTTGTACTTCCGGAAAGTCTATATAGCGAAACGCCAAAGATTGCCTCCCCTGCAGATCCGAACAGAAAGATGAGTAAAAGCGCAGGAGAGAAACACTATATTTCAGTATTTGAGGACGAAGCACGAATTAGAAAGCAAATCCGTTCAGCAGTAACCGATACGGGCGATACACCAGACGGAGAGATGAGTGCAGGCGTTGCCAATCTTTTCAGCTTGCTTCGTGCAAGTGGTCAACAAGAAGCGCATGACAGCATTATGAAAGATTATAAAGATGGAAATTTGAAATACTCCACCTTAAAAGATGCAACCGCCGATGGGCTTGTTGAATTGAGCAATCGATTCCGAGAAAAGAAAGCGGAGCTTATGACGAATAAAAAAGAAATAAAGAACCAAATAAAAGCTTCTTCTGCTGAAATAAGAAAACAAGCTCAAGAAACAATCCGAGAAGTGAAAGATTTGACTGGACTGATTAATGTAAAATTTTAATTTTAAGTAAAACATGAAAATTATTTGCATCGGGCGAAACTACAGAGACCACGCCAAGGAGCTTAAAAACCCTGTTCCCAAAAAGCCGTTGGTGTTCATGAAACCACCTTCTGCTTTGTTGGTAAATAATAAGCCGTTTTATTATCCAGAATTTTCAAAAGACTTGCATTACGAATTAGAGGTAGTTTTAAAAATTGCTCGAAACGGGAGACATATTCAGCCTGAGTTTGCATCAAAGTACTATTCAAAAATTGGTCTTGGTATTGATTTCACCGCACGAGATATCCAAAGCCAATTGAAAGCGAAAGGTCACCCTTGGGAAATTGCTAAAGGGTTTGATGGTTCAGCCGTCATTAGTGAATTTATTTCTTTAAAAGATATAGAAAACCCGAATGCAATTGAATTCCGCCTTGAAAAGAATGGAGAAGAGGTACAAAACGGAAACACTAAAGACCTTATTTTTTCATTTGACTATCTGATTACCTATGTTTCTCAGTATTTCAAACTACAGCAAGGTGACTTAATCTATACAGGCACGCCAGCAGGTGTTGGACCAGTAAAAATCGGTGATAAACTGGAAGGATTCCTTTCTACAAAAAAAGGTGAAGAGAAGCTTATAAAATGTAACATAAAATAGCCCTTTGGGGTTTAATGTTTATTAATATACTTTTCCTATTTTTGCATCATATTTCAATAACCCTTTTTCAATCATCTTAAAACTTATAAATGGCATATCTATTCACATCAGAGTCTGTTTCCGAAGGACACCCTGACAAAGTAGCGGATCAAATATCCGATGCTATACTAGATGCTTTTCTTTCTCAGGACCCAAATTCTAAAGTTGCATGTGAGACATTGGTAACTACTGGCCTCGCCGTTGTTTCTGGAGAAGTTCGATCTAAGGCGTACGTTGATGTTCAATCGACCGTCCGTAAAGTAATTAAAAAAATCGGCTACACTAAATCAGAATATCAATTTGACGCAGATTCCTGTGGTGTTATTTCAGCAATTCATGAGCAATCAGCAGACATTGCACAAGGTGTTGATGTTGGTAAAAAAGCTGCCGAGCAAGGTGCTGGCGACCAGGGAATGATGTTTGGTTATGCAAATAATGAAACAAGCAATTATATGCCCCTTCCACTTGAAATTTCACATCTTTTATTGGAAGAATTGGCAGCTTTACGAAAAGGCGGTCGCCAAATGAAATATCTTCGCCCTGATTCTAAATCTCAGGTAACGATCGAATATAGTGATGATCACACTCCCCTTAGAGTAGAAACGATTGTCGTTTCCACCCAACATGATGATTTTGACTCAGAAAGAAAAATGCTCGCAAAAATCAAAAAAGATGTGCGCGAAATTTTGATTCCAAGAGTCATTAAAAAATTACCTGCAAAAGCAAGAAAACTTTTTAAATCAAAATACACCCTCCATGTAAATCCAACGGGTAAGTTTGTGATTGGTGGCCCACATGGTGACACTGGTTTGACTGGACGAAAAATCATTGTTGATACCTATGGTGGAAAAGGAGCACATGGTGGAGGAGCTTTTTCTGGAAAAGATTCTTCGAAAGTGGATCGTTCCGCAGCTTATGCAACACGACATATGGCTAAGAATGTAGTAGCAGCAGGACTTGCAGAGCAATGTCTTGTTCAAGTTGCTTATGCCATCGGAGTTGCTAAGCCAGTTGGTCTTTATGTCAATACTTATGGTACAGCAAAAGTCAAAATGACAGATGGGCAAATCGCTAAAAAATTAGATAAGCTTTTTGACCTTCGACCGGCAGCTATTGTAAAACGATTCGGATTAACGAACCCTATCTTTTCTGAAACTGCAGCTTATGGTCACATGGGACGTAAGCCAGGTAAAAAGACCGTTACAATTGGTGTAAACGGGAAGTCTAAAAAGAAAACAGTAGAAACGTTCACTTGGGAGAAACTAGATATGGTGGCTACTATTAAAAAGACGTTTAAATTAAAATAAACTTTTAACACTAAGAAGACGAATACGTTCGTCAAACACCAAAGTTTTAAATATATCTCTAAATGTAAAAGGGCACTCCATGGAGCGCCCTTTTTTTATCAAAACAAGGTATCTCTTACCTTCCTATTACAACTCGTTGAACCATAACACCTAAATCGGTTTGCACATTCAATAAGTAAATACCAGATGCAAAGTTATTCACATTAATCTCTGTGGAAGAACTATTCGGAATGACTTGATGTATTAATTCTCCGTGTATAGAAAACAATTTTAATGATTCAATCTCAATATTATTTGTTGTTACAAAAAGTATTTCACTAACCGGATTTGGAAGCACCTGAATATATTCGTCCCAATTTATTTCTGAATTACTGTTTACCTCATCGACAATAGAAGTGGTCTCCATCGGTATCACCGGAATCTCTTCTCCAAGGTGATTAATAACTAGTTCATTAGTAATATTAAACAACACCTCTTCAGCAGCTCTGCTATCACCACTACCAGAATGGAACAGAATATCATCCTCAATGGTAATATACAACTGTCCAATTTCACCAAAGCCAGACATCGGCATTCCGTCAATCCTTGTGACGCCAACATCAATTCGTCCAGGCACAAAAAACGTTTTTTGAATAGCAATCATATCTGCATTCAAGTCACCTACCCAGCCATTAAAGCCAATCAAGGCACTTCCAGGAACAATAATATCCGGATCATATTCTAAACTAAAAGCAATACCATATACATCCTCTGCTTCAGTTCCTTCTTCTCCTAAGATAATAGACAATTCGTAGGTTTCATTTTCGATCAAGGTATCAGGCTCCACATAAAAAGGTATGGTTGCAGGAGTAGTGTGTGTAGAACCCGGCGCAAAAAACTGTGAACCAGAGCCTCCATGGAAATTATGCGCCTCCCCCCAGTTTTGAACAATTGCTAAAGTATCATCCATATTAATCACTCCATTTCCATCACAGTCGACATGTTTTAAGTTAGTACCATTTGGTGCAGTCTGCTCTACCCCAAAACCCCACCAATCCATTGCTTCCTGCCCAATCCAATTTAAACTAGCATTTGGTCGAGTTGGTCCAACAGAATCATAACCCAGCCCAATATTGAGAAGATCGAAATTATTAACAGTAAAACTAGTATCTGTATCACCAGGCCAAACACAATTTTGATCAACATTTACAGTATAATGAGCGGTATCAATACATCCACTTGTTGCAGTAACGATTACAGAGAAAACGGTAGAATCTACTATAGTTGCAATTGGGTTACTACAGTCTGAACAACTTAAATTCTCAGAGGGAGACCATTCATAGGATGCAATATTTGGATCATTAACCACTATAGATAGCCCCACACTATTTCCACGACAAATCGTATCTGAATAGGATTCAATATCAAGTACGTCTAATCCAACATCAACGCATATTTGATCTTCAAATGGACAGCCAATAGGTGAGATATAATTAAACGTATAACAATCCGATGCAAAGACTGTAAAAAATCTAGTTGGAGTAATGACTCCATCCCACGAATAAACCCCAGGTAAGTTTGTAGGGTCAGCACTTAGCGTTATTGATTGACCAAAGCATGAAGAAGTAGGGCTTGAACTTGCTATTACCGGCAGTTCTTCTACTTCAATAGAGACAGAAAACTCTTCTGTACTTCCACTAGCATCTTGTACCGTTACCGTATAAACCGTACTGGCTGATGGCATGGCTATTGGATTCGCAATCGTTGGATTATCTAAAGCTACTGCTGGTGTCCAAGAATAACTAACTGCTGTGGAAGCAAGCACTTCTAGTTGAACGGCTTCTCCCGGACATATAATTGTATCGTTAGAAACTGATTCAATTATTCCATAAATATAAACATCAGTACTTGCATTTGCCTGACAACCGTACTGATCGACAATGTCGACGGTATACGTTCCATCAGAACCAGGGTCAGCAGAAATCACTGGATTGCATTCCATCGAAGTAAAGCCATTGGGACCTGACCAAGTTACAGTTTGTGCATTAGAGACATTGCAATCAAACACAATATCTGCTCCGGGAAATACTGGACTATTCGAAAATTCTAATAATCCAAAATCCAGATAGGATTGAACATTAAAATCAATACTGCCGATATCAATACAGCCATCGGCTTCCGTAACCGTCACGAAATAGGAAGTCTCTGAACCCAAACTTACAGTAGCCAAAGGATTTGGGCAATCATAACAAGAAAGATCTCCGGCCGACCAGGCATAGCTTACTGCATTAGGGGCAATCACTTCTAGCTGAGCCTGCGTGCCTTCACAATACGTTTCATCACCTCCAAGTATTTGCTCTATAGCTGTGCCAATCTCATAAATCCCAGCAACAGAACAACCATTATTATCATGAACGGTCACACTATACGCTCCAATTGATAAATTACTATAAGAAGTAAGACTGTCCGTAGCATGACTCCATGAATAATGATAAGGTGGAACACCTCCAGATACAGAAGTAACAACACTTCCGTCATTATTAGAAGCACTAGCACAGGTGCCATCTAAAACTAAAATTAATTCAGGATTAGTTGAACCTTCAACTATAAATGACTCTTCTACAGTACAAGCATTTGCATCCACAATAGTAACTGAATACGTTCCTAGCGGTATGTCAAAAATATCTTCAGGATTATCAGTACCAGGAAGGTGTGACCAGTTATATAGATAAGGTTCTATTCCACCATTAACATAGAGGTCAATACTTCCCCCACCCCCATTATTTATATGGCACATAGAATTATTAATGGAAGCAAACACATTTAAAGCTCCAGCAGCAAAAGAAAAGGATTGACACTCTGTATCGATTTGATTTACAGCATCTGTTACCGTCAGACATACTGTAAAAGTAGTATCAAAAGGTAATTCAATAATTGGGTTTTGTAGCGTAGAGTTTATCCCATTTCCAAAATCCCAGGCCCACGTAGTAATAGTTTCATCTGAAGTAGATTGATCCGTAAAATTCATTTCTATTCCATCACATAAAATGGTACTTCCATCAAGAGTAAACCCTGCGTCAATCTGGGCATTTAATAGAAACGAAGAGCAGACCAAACAACTTATAAGAACAATTAGCTTATTCATACACATAGCTTTTAGTAGTAAATTAAAATTAGTAATAATCAAATTACACGTTGCACAATACAAATGTAAGTGTATCTCTCATCAAAAAAAAGTACATTTTTTAGCTTTTATAGATTTATAAATGTAAATTA
>CAYXQH010000133.1:0-11435 GCA_964467425.1 uncultured Saprospiraceae bacterium | reverse complement strand
AATGTCTCTAACTTTAAAATAGTAATTCATGATTTACTTTTATAAAGTCTAGACTCTCAACCCTTTTTTATTACTAAAACTCAAAATTATGTTTCAGAAAACAAATTCAAAAGTATTATTTAACTTAATAATATTAGCAAGTTTAACAATTGGTTTTTTTGCCTGTCAGCAGGAAGACTCCCTAAGTCTCGACGAACAAAAAATCGAAACGTCCTTATTTAAAAAACATTTAGAAGATCATACTCAACACATCCAAGCAAAGGATCAAGGAGAAGGAATTTATAAAGTTACAGGAGAACAAGGTACCAGAATCAATATTGACAATGCCTTGGTGAATGCTGCTGGTGAGCGAGTCAGAGGAGATGTGGAAGTTGTTCTTATTGAAATATATTCTGTAGCTGATATGATTTTAAACAGAAAACAAACATTGGCAGATTATGGTGGACAGCTTAGAATACTGGAATCCGGAGGAGAAATCTTTGTCAAAGTATATCAAAACGGTGAAGAACTTTTTGCAGATGGCAATGGCGAAATGAATATATTACTCCCTACTGAAAATACCGGCGGCCCAAAAGAAGGTATGGAATTATTCTATGGTGAAGAAACAGACGATCAAGTAATATGGAAACCAACAGGTGAAATTATTCAAGTAATCGATGAGGAAAGTTTAACACGAAACAGCAGTAGCTATATGGTAATCATACAAAACACTTTGGGATGGATCAATGTTGATGTACTTTTAGGTGGTGATGGAGAACCTGTTGAATGTGTAGAAGTAATTATTGAATGTCCAGATCTTTGCGAAGGAGATCCTGGCCAAACATTAGTAGCGATGCATGTCAATTCCGTCAATAGTGCATTTGAGGTACAATATGATCCGGACACCGGTACATATAAACTTTGTGGAATGGAAGATGGAGGAAATGCAGTTCCTTATCCAATTGGTGGACTAACGGCTACATTTATAGTCGTCGTTGAATGCCCTGATGGAACTACTCAAGTAGCCATAGTGACGACAACTATTACACCTGGTTATCATACAGAAATTATTCCCTGCGAAAAGTTCGTGCAAATGGATGAAAGTGAATTTGAAGAAGTACTTAGTAATTTATAAGCGTAAATGATCAGTTAAAAATTTTCATGATATGAGACCTGAAAGGAATCTTTTCGAGCGATTGGAAAGGTTCCTTTTTCTATAAATAGAAAAACCGGTAAAGTGAATCACTTTACCGGTTTATTTATTAATACAATATTTTGTTATACTTAGAAAGGAAACTCATTCGCTGCAATCACCACATCTGCTACTTTTCTACGTAAAGATTTTACATTTGATGGTGGATATTTCATGAAGCGTTTTAAGCCCATCAACATCGTTTTCAATAAATCACCTTCAGCGAAAGACACTAAAGCTTCTGTCGCATTTTTATTCATTTTGACTGAAGTATTCATAAAGAAAACTTTCAGCATTGCATCATATACGTCCTGGTCAAATTTAGTCTCTTTCTCTGTCAACTTTTCTACACGTAGTAAAATAGATTCAGCAACGAAAGTATCAATCATCATATCCGCAATGTTAGTCAAAATCTCCTGCTCTTCTTTTAAGTTCAGTTGACCATCCATTTGCATTTTAGCAGCTGCTCCAGCTACCATCAAAATAGACTTTTTAAAATCTTTTAAAGCTTTCTTTTCTTCTACATACGCTCCTTCTTCTTTATTTAAGCCTGGCATGCTTGCCAATTCTTTTTGAACTGCCCATGCAGGACCTACGATATCAAGATTACCTTTCATCGCTCTTTTCAATAACATATCAACGATCAGTAATCGACAAATCTCATTGGTTCCTTCATAGATCCGAGCAATTCGAGAATCCCGATAGGCTCTGGCAGCTGTTCCTTCTTCAGAGAACCCCATTCCACCATGAATCTGTAACGTTTCATCTACAATATAATCCAAAGCCTCAGAACCTGCTACTTTTAAAATCGCACATTCTATTGCATACTCTTCAGCAGCTTTTAATTTTGCTACTACATAATCGTCTCCATCTGCACGCAAAGATTTCACTTTTTCCTGCATGAAATTGGACACTCTATATTGTGCACTATCTACCGCAAAAGCATGAATCGTTTGCTCTGCTATTTTATATTTGATTGCTCCGAAATTAGAAATCGGTTGCTTAAACTGAATTCTTTCATTCGCATATTGTACGCCTGTGCTAATACTCATTTTCGCACCACCATTACTTAATACGCATAATTTGAATCGTCCAATATTTAAAACGTTGAAAGCAATTTTATGACCTTTGCCGATTTCACCTAAAAGGTTTTCTGCTGGAATCTTAGCATTTTCAAAAAATACTTGTCGGGTTGAAGAACCTTTAATTCCTAACTTATCCTCTTCAGCTCCTAAGGTAAAACCTGCTGTATCTTTTTCAACGATAAAACCTGTAAACTTATCTCCATCCACTTGAGCAAATACAATAAAGATATCTGCAAACCCAGCATTAGATATCCACATTTTTTGACCATTCAAAATATAATGCGTTCCATCTTCTGTCAAATCCGCTCTTGTCTTTGCACTCAATGCATCAGAACCAGAACTAGGTTCCGTCAAACAATAAGAGGCCGCCACCTCTCCGGTTATTAAACCAGGAAGATATTTTTGCTTTTGTTCTTCAGTACCAAAATATAGGATAGGCAACATACCAATTCCAGTATGTGCTGCAAAAGTTGTCGAAAAGGATCCCATGGGTCCAAGAGCATCACAAATCAAGGTGTTGGTATTGGTATCCATCTCCATTCCACCATAATCAGCAGGCATGTGAGAACCTAATAATCCGAGCTCACCCATTTTTTTGAGTAATGCCGGAGCTATACCTTCTTCTTGCTTTTCGATTTTTTCTCGGAGCGGATCTAATTCATTCTTAATAAAATCAACGCACATTTCGCGCACCATCAACTGCTCTTCATTTAAATCTTCAGGAACAAATGTTCCAGTAGTGTCGGAATCCTTGATGATAAACTCTCCTCCTTTGAGGATTTCTTTGTTGATAAAACTTTCTGGGTTCTTAGTCATAATTAACAATATTCAGATTATTAGCGAATTTTCGCTTTAAATATACTACGCTTTACGTATAAAGTAAAGGTATTAGATGGTTATTTTGCGAAAATTCGCTAATATTAAACCAGTTTAATAAATTTCTTAATTGGATGATTTTGTTCTTGTAGAGGGGGTAAATACAGCTAACAGGGTGGTTCTTTTTAAAAATAGCTTTGTTTGAAGACAGTGTTCGATGCTTTTAAACCACAATCAGTCTTGCATTCAAGAATTTAAAGCAAGACTTATGCCAGAGGAAACAGGGAATGGACGAGATAAAAGGCTAGTTTAAACAAGAGGGCCCATATAATCAATCGCAAAATTACCCCATAGCCTGCTATATTTCAATTTAATGAGAAAATTGCGCTCAGCAATTGTTTCAAAATCAAACCGCTGAGTCCTGAGGTAAGATAATTTCAATTGATGTCTTCCTTTATCAATTTTAGTTTTCAAATCTATGCCGCTTGTGCTTCCAACGCCAATGAGCTCTTCATTAAGATACACCTTGATTTTTTGATCTATGATAAACCAGTTTCCCGGGTATTCAATGCTTAAATCTAGTTGATTGGTATTTTTATTCTTATCCTGATTTTCCATTTAAATCCTGTTGCTTTTGAAGCATTTTATAAAGCGATGATATTCCCTTCAACGATCACACTCAAAGGAATCAGATATTCTCCTGACCATTCACCAAAAATACTAATTGGATGACCTCCACTAATTGCTAATAGTTTCCAGGCGATATTTTCTCTGGGTAGCACCTCGATATATTTTTGTTCTTGATCAAGGACAAAGAACTTATCATTATCCATTACCGGCTTGACTTCCTCCAGGTAACAGGGAAAATCATGAATCCAGGGATTGACCGCAATTGCTTCTGCATAATTTTCAAAATATCGCTCCAGTGTGTGATAGCCTCTGGGTTCTTCAAAAAGAGCTACCCTACCCTGTTCTTTTTTCACTATCGCACGAAGGGAATAAGTGGATGGGAAATAAACAATTTCTCCGCTAAAAGCTTGTCCTACTTGCCAGGTAACCGGATAGCCGGTATCGCCAAAACTATATTCTAAAATTAAAGCCAGCTTTTCTGAATTAGCTCCATAGAGCCAAGTATGCCGATAGTTTAAATTTTCATCTGCGCCTTCAATTACTCCCATGACTAGCCAATCATCAGAAACCCCTTTTAAAGATAGTAGTTCTTCTTTTTTAATATTCACTCCGGAGACGGATAGCAAATCTGTTTGAAGACTTGCAGGTAGTTCTTCCAGATTTTCAAAACCTTTTACGATGAGATATAATTGAGCTAGCTCCGAAAGCATTCGAGCTGGCCAATCGGTATCGGAACTGTGGAGCAAAGGAAATTTTCGAATACGCCTCCCAACGCCTCCTAATTTTGAATCCACCATTCTGGCGGCAATATTTTGCCAGTAGGAATACGATTGTCCTTCCGTATCTGCAAGTCCCTGACGAATCAAATCATTCAACCAAAGTTCCAAGTCTTCCACTCCCGAAGCCATTAGCGTAATTCGGGCATCTCGACTTTTAAGTCTTAATTCTTTTTTTTTAAGTGCCGCTTCTTTTAATGCGGTAGCGTCCGGCTCTTCGTTGATCCCTCTTTTTTCTAACCATTCTTTTACCCAATCCGGATACTTATCACTTGTGTGAAGAGCGCTGGGATCATTGATATAAATAAGGAATAAACCAAGGGCATGTTTACAGGGAAATTTCCGACTGGGACAATTACATTTAAAGGCAGGAGCGCTTAGATCAACCTGAGTTTTATAATAGGTTGTTCCACTACTTTTACATTCGCCCCAAATTATTTTTTTATTTCCTTCCAGGTTTTTCCAAGCTCTCGTCGTAGCTAAATCCTCTCCTTTCCGAGCAGTACTAAGATCAGGTGCAAAAGATAAGACTTGTTCGGTAGACCAGGACAAGAGGTGTGGGTTTGGTTATGTATTGCTTTAATCTTGTTCTTCTTCGACTAAAATTCCGAGAAGGTGCATGGCTTTTTCAGATGCGGTTTGTTCTGCACTTTTTTTATTGAAGTCATCAGCAGTAGCTAATTTTTTGCCATCAATTAATACCGCTACTTTAAATCGATCCCGCTTTTCAAATTTATATTTTGCCAACATTTTATAAGCAACAGTCTGCCCATTTTTTTGACACCATTCCAAAAGCTGACTTTTATAATTATCATCGAAGGTTTCCAGCTCGTGAATATCTAAGTAACTTCTTAGTATCTTATTGACCACATAACGTTTAGTCTTATGGTAACCGCATTCTAAATAAACTGCGCCGACTAAGGCTTCTAATGCATTACCTAGCATTGACCTACTCAATCTAGTATTGTTGTACTCATTGAGGAGCATATCCAATCCCATTTTATCGGCTATCCGATTGAGTGATTTTCTTTTCACAATTTTCGACCGCATTTTAGTCAAAAACCCTTCATTGCTATTCGGGTATTTTTTAAATAAATACTCTGCTACGATCGTCCCTAAAACAGCATCACCAAGATACTCCAGGCGTTCGTTGCTTTGTACAGCATACAGTTTTTCGGTGGAGGTGGATTTATGGTAGAAAGCAAGTTTAAACAGATTGATATTAGAAGGGGTAAAACCAAGCATTGCTCTAAGGCGCCGTGCCAGCTCTTTGTCTGCAGAGAAGTAGTAATTGTAGAATCTAAATAATCCTTTCAATGTAATTTATTAGCTATACTTATATTATTAGGTTGTAAAATTGCCCTGAAGATTTTCAAAAATCATAAGGGTAAAAGTATACAGGTATTATTTCGAGTTCACGAAATAATCCGGCTATATACATGGTTTGAAATAGCTTTTAAAGGCTATTTCCGGAGATTTGCCCAAGGGCAAAACAGTATTAAAATGCTTCGTGAATAATTAAAGATAAGCTGTCTAAAATTAGAACATCCGTGGGGTATTAATTTTAGATAGCTTTTCAGGTTTTATTTACAACCTAATAACCTAAAAATTTTAAAACACCTAATTCAAAAATAATTTTGAATTAGCGAGGATCAGATAGATGATTTTAAAATCATTTATTTGACCATATTCAACGAAGCAATCAAGATTCAAATCTCTTGATAATAATTGTTGCGTTATGACCACCAAAACCAAACGTATTACTAATTACTGCATTCACTTTTCTTTCCTGCGCTGTATTAAAAGTAAGGTTTAGCTTTCCATCAATATCAGGATCGTCTGTAAAATGATTAATGGTTGGCGGTACAAAGTTATGATTTATTGCCAATATTCCAGCAATTGCTTCAATAGCACCTGCTGCTCCTAGCAAATGACCGGTCATGGATTTTGTTGAGCTTATGTTGAGTTTGTAAGCGTGATCTCCAAAAACACTCAGGATTGCCTTGGTTTCAGCAATATCACCTAGTGGAGTGGAAGTTCCATGCACATTTACGTAATCTATGTCTTCAGGGTTCATTTTTGCCTCATTAAGTGCCATTTTCATCACATTTCGTGCTCCGAGGCCTTCCGGATGAGGCGCCGTAATATGATGAGCGTCAGCTGTCATTCCGCTACCGACTAATTCTGCAAGGATATTAGCCCCTCTTTTTTGAGCATGCTCCAATTCTTCCACCACTAAAGCACCAGCACCTTCTCCGAGCACAAAGCCATCTCGATCTTTATCAAAAGGTCGGGAAGCCGTTTCAAATTCATCATTCCGTGTAGACAAAGCCTTCATAGCATTGAATCCACCCATACCTGCGTGACAGACTGCAGCTTCAGAACCTCCACTGATGATTACATCAGCTTTACCTAGTCGAATATAATCAAAAGCGTTTCCTAAAGCATGTGATGCAGAAGCGCAAGCAGAAACGGTCGCATAGTTAACGCCCATAAAGCCATACTTAATAGAAATATGGCCAGCAGCAATATCACCGATCATCTTCGGAATCATAAAAGGATTATATCGTGGTGTTCCACTTCCTTTTGCAAAGGATTCTATTTCTTGTTCTAAAGAATATAGCCCGCCAATTCCTGAGCCCCAGATTACTCCAGCTCTTTGCAAATCGATCTTTTCAACATCCAAACCAGAATGTTCCATTGCTTCAGCTGCAGAAACCACTGCATATTGTGCAAAAGGATCTAGTCGTCGAGCTTCTTTGCGATCGATATAATCTTGCGCTACAAAATCTTTTATTTCGCAGGCGAATTTTGTTTTAAATAATTCGGGATCAAATCTTGTAATAAGGTTTGCACCACTTTTACCTTTTTGAAGCCCTTCGAGATATTCACCAATATTTTTTCCAATGGGCGTAAGTGCCCCAATACCTGTAATCACAACCCTTTTCATACAATGCTTATTTGGTAAAATTTAATTTGGTTTTATAAAAAAATCCACAAACTAGAACGATATGTTTCTAATTTGTGGATTTTAAAAATTATCAGTTATAAATCATAACTGGTTGAACGCTCATCAGAGCGGATTAAGCTTGAATTTGTGAAGTAAGATATTCTACTGCATGCCCAACAGTCTGAATGTTTTCAGCTTGCTCATCTGGGATAGAAATGTCGAATTCTTTTTCAAATTCCATAATCAATTCAACAGTATCAAGTGAATCAGCTCCTAAATCATTTGTGAAGCTAGCCTCTGGTGTTACTTCTGAAGCATCGACACCAAGTTTGTCAATGATAATTTTGTTTACTCTTTCTGCAATGTTTGACATATTTATTATTGCTTTTGAGCTTGTCCGTTATTGTTATTGCATCGTTTTAAAATCAAAATTTTAAGCAAAAACGCAAGACAAGCATGGTTTACAAATGCACTGCAAAGTAAATTATAAGTCCTTTGATAACCAAAGTTTTTAAAGACTTTTTTACAAGCAGCTGATTTCAGTCCATTCATTATTTAGCGTATTTGATTTAATAACAATCCCAATACCATTACTTATCAATCCTGAACGTTAGAATCCTTTTCCAGATAAAAGAAAAAATGACCTCATCTAATTTAAAATCAGTATCAATTTTTGTTCATTTAAAAATGTATAATTCCTTTTATTTTAATTATTATTGTAAAAAATACACTAATTAAACGAAATCGGAACACATCCAAAATAAACGTCTGATTTTCAGTTTTTTATACTATGAGGATATTTATAATTTTTTACCTTTGTATCCAACCCATAGACGTCTTATTTTTGTAAAAGACACTTTTTTAACACTTTTTTAAATTATTATGGAAATAGTTGATCAACAGAATACTAAAATAGTTGCCACTCTTGGGCCTGCATCCAGCTCTTACAATACCCTTCTTGAATTGGTGAAAGCCGGAGTCGACGTTTTTAGGATAAATTTCTCCCATGGAGAGCATAAAGATAAGCTTGATGTGATCAATAATATTGGCTATATCAATGAAAAATACAACCTTCATGTCAGTATTTTGGCAGATTTACAAGGTCCAAAGCTCCGGGTTGGGGCTATCGAGAACAATAAATTAACCATCAAAACAGGTGATATTCTAACCTTTGTCAATGAACAATGTGTAGGCACAAAGGAGAAAATATACATGAGTTATGAAAAATTTGCTTCTGATGTAAATGTAGGTGAGAAGGTCTTGATAGACGACGGGAAACTTATCTTCGAAGTTGTAGAAACAAATAACAAAAATGCCGTGAAATTAAAAGCACTCTACGATGGTGTGCTTTCCTCCAATAAAGGAGTTAACCTTCCAAGTACAAAAATCTCTCTCCCTTCTTTAACAGAAAAAGATGAAAAAGATTTAGCATTTATCTTGACACAACCAAGTATCAATTGGATTGCACTTTCGTTTGTTCGTTCTGCAAAGGATATTAAAGACTTGAAAAAGCGAGTTGAAGATGCTGGGCATGAGGCAAAAATTATGGCGAAGATTGAAAAACCAGAAGCCATTGAGAAGCTGGATAAAATCATCAAAGCTTCTAATGCAGTGATGGTGGCACGTGGAGATTTAGGTATCGAAATGCCAATGGAACAGATTCCTGTTTTACAAAAATTAATCATTGACAAATGTATTCAGTGGGCGCGACCAGTGATCGTCGCTACGCATATGATGGAGAGTATGATTAAGCAACCTATTCCAACTCGAGCTGAAATTACCGATGTAGCTAATGCGGTTAGAGATGGTGCAGATGCTGTGATGCTAAGTGGTGAAACCTCTGTCGGTGATCATCCTGTCAAAGTAGTGGAGGCGATGAATAGAATTATTACGGAAGCGGAACAAGTATTTTCTATTAAGGGTAGAAGACCTAAACCAAGTCCAAAATCCAGAACCTTTTTATCCGATGCTGTTTGTTTTAATTCTGCTAAAGTAGCGGAAGATATCAAAGCTCAAGCAATCATCGGAATGACGAGTTCTGGCTATACAGCATTCAAAGTTTCCAGCTATCGACCAGATTGTAAGATTTATATATTTTCAGAAAAGCAGCACATGCTGGCTACGCTTAATCTTGTCTGGGGGGTCCGTTGCTATTATTATGATAAGTTTACAACCACTGATGAAACGATTCAGGATGTAACAGATATTCTTAAAAATGAAAACATTGTCGTTGCCGGTGATGTCGTTGTGAATACCGGAAGTATGCCACTCCATCGTCGACATCGAACAAATATGTTGAAGGTAACGGTAGTAGAATAACAGGTAGTCAGGAGTTAAAAGTTTTCTAGCTTTTTTAATAATTCTTTGGCTTCTTCATGATGATCCGCGCCGGTGTCTTTTGCCAATGGATCAAGTAAAGCTATCGCTTTCTCAACATCCTCTAACTTTAAATAAGCTAGCGCTGTATACCAACTCACTTCATTTGCAAACGTAGAATCTCCACGGAGTGTAATTTTTTCAAAGCTCTTGATAGCCTTCTCTGGTTGACCTTGTTCAAGGTTGGAGATACCAATAGCCATAGATAGTTCAGAAAATTTCGCCTCAGGTTTTTCCAGTTCTGCTTCTAACAATGGGAGTACCTCACTATATTTTCCATCAGTGTATAATTGCTTCATTATTATAATTGCTTCTTCATTACCATCACGCTTCACTCCAGAAATATCATAAGGCTCAAAATGCGACGCATATAAATCTTGTGTCGTTTGGACAGTATTCCGATTCATCAACCAGGACAAAGCGACCAATAATATTAAAACGGAAGCTGCTGCCGCAATGTAAGGGAATAGACTCCGACGTTTTGCAATTGGCTCTTTTCGTCCAACTACTTCTTGGTGGATACCTTTCAACTCTTCCTTCAGGTCTTTTCTACCAAAAGCTTCCAGTCCGCTGATCATTTCACGGCGCAACGTAACTTGCTCTGCAAGTGCAGGTTCATTTTGCAATCGCTTTCGAAATAATTTATCGTCTTCTTTATTTAAAAGTCCCATGATAAAATCATCTATTTTTTCTTCAGGTAATTTATTGTTATCCATGATGCTTTAATTTCGGCTACTTTAAAAGGTTTATTAATCCTGGGGAATCTAAAATAAACGTTTTCAGTTTTTTCATACAACTCGATTTTTTATTCTTTGCGACTTGTTCGTTAGCAAAGTTCATCTGTGTTGCAATCTCTTTCATTTTCCACCGGTTGAAATAATAATACATCAACACCTTTTTACAATCTTCTCCCATTTTACTAATCAATTGCATGATTAGTTTTTGTTTTTCATTGGTTTCTAAAATTATGCTGGCATTTTCTTCAATAGGAATACTCTCCATTTCGTCATTAATAGTGGTCGTTCTTTTTTGTATACGAAGGCGATTCAGCCACAAATTTTTACAGATAGAATACAAGTAGGTTCGAATCGAACAATTAAGTTCCAGTGTACCTAATCTGACTTTATCATAAAATACAATCAATGCATCCTGAAATATATCTGCAGCATCGTCATCCTTACCATTATTTTTTTTGATAAAAGAAGCAATAACCGGAAAGTGCTGCGTATACAAGGATTTCATGGCTTGATTCACCTTGGATCGATTGTTTGACGCTAAGTCAGCAATAATTAATTTTTCTCCCTTTTGACTCATATAAGCTTACATTAGTTAATGTAAAATATTATTTAAAGGTAACATTCAAAATTAAATAATTTAAAACTAAATATTCCGAACGCTTGATTTTCTATCTTTTTTTTGTCAATTTGATCACATTCCCACTCCTATTAAGATTCTCCTATATTTATTATTTACACTCCCTAGCTCATAAGCTTAGTTTATCCTATCGTATCCTACACTCCCTAAAAACGACTAGTAAAACCTTTAGTTCTCCTTTACTTTAGGGTAATTAAAAGGTATTAAGGAATATGAAAATAATAACTTATAACAGTTTGGGGTTTCTTTTTCCTTTA
>CAYXQH010000132.1:0-11595 GCA_964467425.1 uncultured Saprospiraceae bacterium | reverse complement strand
CCACATTCCACATTCCTCACCCTTCATCTTTTACCTCTGACCCTTCCAGACTTCTAATCCAATCGACTACCGCTTTCGTTACCTCTGGATTAAAATGATCATCCATATACTTTCCATTAAAGATACCGTCTTGCCGCATTTTGATATATTCTTCCATAGAAGGGACTGATGCAAAACCATGTTCAGTTCCCGGCACTATTTTCCATGTTCCTTTTCCAGGGTGAAAGCTATTCACTACCTTAGCCGTATGCTCTGCCCATTCAGCATCAATAGCATGAAGATCAAACTCTCCATGAAGCGCTAATACATAGCAATTAGCTTCCTTGAAAGCTTGGATGACATTCGCATCATTAACTTCCTGCATAAACTTGAAATCCCTGAAAAGCATTTTATTGCCATCTCGAACAGGGAGTCCATTCCCCATCATTTCTTTGTAAGCAGGATTTTTCTCGAGCTCTTGTGGCGTTTTCTTTTCAACTAAATATTCATATAATAAGGCTCCTCTTTTTCTAACATTTTCTTCTGCTGTGGCATAATCACTTCCAGTCATGACATCTTGTTTTCGCAAGATTTTCAATAAATATTCATACCAACTAGTAGAAACACTACCATAATTAATAATTCCTTTCACTTGATCTTTTGCAGCTAAAAGCGGGGCAGTGACGCCACCAAGCGAATGTCCAAACAAGAAGACTTGATCTGGATCAATAGAAGGAGTCTTTTTCAAATGTGCAAGTGCGGCTTGAAAAGCTTCCACTTCATAGTTGTACCCGATATCAGCACAATCCGGTAAATTGATGCAGTCGCCCAGGCCTGGTTTTTCAACTCGATAAACTGCGAAACCTTCTTCGACCCATCCTTCGACTAATTGTTTGGTGACCGATTCTTGATTGTAATAATAATCAATTGATCCGCAGCTAAAACCTTGTAAGAAAAAAATAACAGGTGCTTTTTTTATATTTTTTGGAGTAATTAAAATACTTCGAAGTGTTCCTTTATCAAAAGATACTGCACCATACGTGACTTCGCCAAATGCAGAAGTTTCCATTGGTTTTCCTTTTATCTTTCCTTTTAATTTTACTTCCTTTCCAGATCGATTTACAAGTAGATTTAAGTCCTGATTAGCTTTCCAGGATTTGGTCATGAGGACAACTTCATTCGTGTTTTTTATTTCGGTACTATTTATTGTTAAAATAATATCGCCTGCTTTTAAACCAATACTTTCGCTCGTACTTTTCGGGACAATCTTATTAATCAAAACACCAGAAGAATCTTCTGCCATCGCAAGATGCGCCCCAAGAGAACCCGCTCTTTCGAGTGTTTGCCCAAGGAGATTGATAGTTGAAAAAATCATTAGAATAAAAAGGGAGAGTAAAGTTTGATTTTTCATATTAGGATTTTAAAAGATCAAAAATAAAAAGAATGGAAAGTAATAAGATTTTATTAGAGTAAATCTTAAAATCGATTAATCGTCTCTTTATATAGATGCAAGCCACAATTCAAGAGATTGAATGCGGTAAACTTTTTTTTATAAATTAGTTGAAATTATCATATTATGATTAACTTACTTCTTTGAAAACTTAAACAAAACCTTACTTACACTCAAAAAACTGTTATGAACAAAATCAAAGTAAACCTGGGAAGAGGATTTGCAGTCCTCAAAAAAAGCAACCAATTAATTGGTGTAAAAATTAAACCAGGTGCCAAAGCTATTCCAAAAGAACTTTCAGAAAGACGCGTTGTTCACATGCACCTAGCCGGGTTTAAAATTTACCGCGTGGGCAGGAGTTATAAAAAAGTAGAATCCGTTTTGAAAAAGGTTCGAAAACACAGAAATATCCTTTTAGGTACCCATGTTTATTTTATGGAGTCGAGTGACAAACCAGTTGTTCCGAACGGAATAATAATGGTCTCCTTTGCTGGGGATTCAAAGAAAAAAGACAGGGCACAGATCATCAAAAAACTAAAACTCAAAAAAGAACGAACTTTAAGTGATACGAGAATTGTGGTTCAAGTGACAAAGGATTCAAAGAATCCATTAAAAGTTTGTCATCAATTAGTAGAGTCAGGTGTGGTGACACAAGCAATTCCTGATTTTTCTATCCCAATTACACACTACGATTTTAAACTACCAAAAGAAGACCTTTTTCCATTGCAATGGTATTTGGAAAATAATGGTGCAGCACCGGGAGAACCAAAAGGCAAGATTATAAAAGGTGCTGATTTGAAGGTGGTAAAAGCCTGGAAAAAATTAGGCAATAAAGGATCTAATAAAATTCGAATCGCTATTTTCGATACAGGCTTTGATCGATCGCATCCTTCCTTTGCTAATAAAATTGTCGCGGATCATATTATCTGGCAAGATGGCGGTAGTAACCATCATGGTACCTCCTGTGCAGGTTTAGCGATTGCGGAAGAAACAGGGGAGGGGATTATCGGTGTTGCTCCGAATGCAGAGTTTGTGATCATTGAAGGACCAACCTTTAGTTGGCATGAATTAGAAACGGCATTTAAATTTTGTATGGATAATGATGTAGACATTATTAGTTGTAGTTGGGGAGATCAGGATTTTCCTTCCGGGCGTGATCCGATGCATGATCATGTGCTCAGAGAAATAACAACTAAAGGAAGAAATGGGAAAGGTTGTGTAGTATTATTTGCTGCAGGAAATGAAGACTCCGAACGAGTGAATGTTATGGGAACCTTGCCTAATGTCATTTGCGTTGCAGGTTCAACGAGCGGAGATGGGCACTGGATTTTTTCAAATAGAGGTGAAGAATTATCCGTAACTGCGCCCGGTGGTAACTGGCCATTGATTACTTCAAGAGCTTCCTGGGCGAATGAATTCTGGATAGATGGAAAGAGTAGGGGCGCACCTGGTTTGTATAAACATTTTGAAGGAACTTCCGCATCAACGCCTTTAGTCGCAGGTGTTTGTGGACTCATTCTCTCTGCTAATCCTAAACTGACTGCACTGGAAGTGAAAGATATTCTTGAAAAAACATCTGATAAAATCGGAACACCGGCAGAATATGTCAACGGTCGTTCTATTCGTTTTGGACACGGGCGGGTGAATGCAGAAGCAGCTGTCGAAGAAGCGATGCGATTGAAAGATCCTTCTTCCGTTTTACCGGATATGACCAGTGGAACAGGTGGAGGTTTATATCATTTTCAAGTCAAACCAATTGCTTCAAGTGGTTGGGGCGTTCAGACTGGGGCACTTCGAGAATATGGAAATGTGCTCAGAATGGTAGACAAGCTTCAAAAGCTATTTGGTAATAAAGTCAATATCCATATTAGTAAATTGAATGGCAAACCAAATTATAAAATTATACTTGGACCTTTTACAACAAAATCACAAGCTTCCGCTTTTTTAAAGAAAGTAAAAGCGAAAGGCATGGATGGTTTTGTAAAGAGCTTGAAAGGACTGAAGTAGAATTTACAGAAAAACGGTATTTGGTTTTCGGCATTCGCTTTATACGAAAACCGAATACCAAATGCCAAAAACTGAATCAACCAATCTTCTTAAAAAGTACTTGATGACCTAATGTTTGCATCAAAAGTGGAATAATGCAACATGTATACTCGTTTATGCAACAAAAATAGATACTACTAAAATAATGTATTAAATAATATTTATATATTTATGACTAATAAAAGTCATGTATATGCCCCGCTTTTTCAAAAAACCAAGTACGTTAAAAATTCTCCCTTTTTTATTTTTTTTAATCTCCTTTTCAAGTAATGCTCAGCAGAGTAAGATGGATAGTCTATTGGCAACGCTTCCAACCGAAAAAGATACAACCTACATTTTGGCACTTCAAAACATAATTCCTGAATTCTCAAATCGGGACACTCAATTATATTATGCTGAAAACTCATTAGAACAATCCAGAAAATTAGATTTTCTAAAAGGAGAAGCGGCAGCTTTATTTAGAATTGGGCGCTTAAATAAAAGTAAAAGCAATTTTACTACTGCTGCTACCATTTTTACTCAATTGATATCTATTGCTAAAGAACTACAAGACACTTCTTTAGAATTTAAGACGTATATACAGATGAGTGAAACTTTATTGCAATCTGGAAAAGCGGATGAATCATATCTTTATCTCTTAGAAGGAATAAAAGTAGCTGAAGTATCAAAAAAGGTAGCGCATCAGGCGGAAGTATTTTATAAATTAGGAGACTTTCATCGCTTACAACACAATTTTCAGGAAGCAATAGATAATTTTCAAAAATCACTTCCACTATATGAGGAGGCAGGGATGGAAGGCAAGTATTGTTGGGTCAGATCATGTATTGCGATGACCTACAAAAGGTTTGATTCCATAGAGAAAAAAAAAGAAGGAATTGCTATTTATGAAGCATTGTTACAAGACGAATGTGGTGAGATCGGATCCTTATGGACCAGAGCAAAACATTATAATAATTTGGGGAGTGCTTATGTCAATATTGGTGATTTAAAAAAAGGAGAAGAGGTGCTTTTTAAAGCATTAGCGATGAAACGTCAAGTTAATAATAAGGCTAGTTTAGCTTATACACTGAATGAGATTGCAACCCTTTATGCTGAAAAAGGAGATTTTCAAAATGGATTAAAATATGGAGAAGAAGCTTATTCTATCATTGAACCTTCTAACAATATCTATTTGGGATATGATGTTACCCGACATTTAGCAAGAGCTTATTATAAAACTGGAAACTATAAAGAAGGCTATGAAATATTGCAAGAGTTTCATGAACTAGGTGATACTATTTTAAATAAAGAGAAAGCAGCAGCCTTGGTTGAAATGTCTTCAAAATACGAATTGGAGAAAAAAGAAAATGATTTGGTTCAAAAAGATCTGCTCCTCGTTCAACAGGAAAATCGTTTCAACAGATATTTATTAACCGGTCTCTCCATATTGAGTGTCATTTTAATCTTATTTCTTTGGGCAAGATGGCGTTTACAAAAACAAAAAATTGAAGCACAGAAATTACAAGAATTAGATCAGTTAAAAACCAGTTTTTTTACTAATATCACCCATGAATTTCGGACACCTTTAACCGTGATATTAAATAGCTTTCCGAATGATAAAAATGATCGGGACGAAGTGGTGCTGAACGATAGAGAGGTCAATGTCATCAAAAGAAACGCTCATCGATTGAATGGACTAATTAATCAATTATTAGACCTGTCTAAGCTGGAAGCAGGTAAAATGAAATTGCAAGTTTCTCAAAATGATTTGAGCCAATATTTAAAAACGTTGACCCAGTCTTTCGAATCTCTTGCTGCTCAAAAAAACATCAAACTTCAATTTATTAGTATGCAATCTCCATTCAAAGCATTTTTTGATGTGGATAAATTGGAGAAAACCCTAATCAATTTATTGTCCAATGCGATAAAGTTTACAGAAGAAGGAGGAGAGGTAGACGTGCTGTTATTTTCGAAAAACAGGAATGCTGAAATTATTGTAAGGGATACTGGCATAGGGATCGCTCCTGATCTGCTCCCTAAGATTTTTGATCGATTTCTTCAGGCTGATAATTCTACCACCCGTAATTTTGAAGGTTCTGGTATCGGATTGGCATTGGTAGAGCAAATGGTAAAAGTGCATCAAGGGACGATAAAGGTAGAAAGTACCCTGGGCGAGGGAACGACTTTTAGTATTCAGCTTCCAGTAGAGAAAACAGCCTATAATGTGAATCAAATTGTCAAAGCTGAACCTATTTCTCCAAAACAGGACATGGTTCCACTTATTATTAAAGATACTCCGTTTGAGAATGTGAGCGCTGCAACTGAACGTAAACCATTGGTTTTAATCATTGAAGATGATCCGGATTTGCGCTATTTAATCCGAAACCAATTAAGCCCTAAATATCAAATCCTTGAAGCAATAGATGGAGAGGATGGTATCAAATTAGCTTTGGAGAAAATTCCTGATCTGATTATTTCTGATGTGATGATGCCTAACAAAAGTGGATATGAAGTTTGTAAAACTATAAAAATAGATGAGCGAACGAATCACATTCCATTGATATTATTGACCGCTAAAGCTACTCGAGACGAAAAAGTAGAAGGTCTGGAATTAGGAGCAGATGATTATTTGGTCAAGCCATTTGATAAAACGGAGCTGGAGGTTCGAATTAATAATCTGATCGTTCAAAGAAAGAAACTTCAACAGCGCTTTTCTCAGGAAGTGGTTTATAAAACGAAAGATAGCCCAATCATTTCCCGTGAGGATGCCTTTATCCAAAAAGTTTTAGAAATCATTGAAGAGAAGATTGCACTTGAAGGTTTTGGTGTAGAGGAATTAGCCCAAGCAGTCCATATGAGTAGAAGCCAGCTTTATCGAAAACTTAAAGCCTTGACTAATAAAACCCCAAATGCTTTTTTGAGAGAAATACGATTATCAAAAGCGAAAGCACTCTTGCAAAGCGATGCTGGTAATGTTTCTGAGGTTGCGATGATGGTTGGCTTTTCAAATGCCAATTATTTTTACAAGTGTTTTAAAGAAGCTTATGGCATTACACCAGGCGAGCTTTTAAAATCAGAAATGATAAAATAGAACTATTCTAATCCATTTAACCAACCCTTACAACATTATTGCTTTAAAATGCAACATGATTGGAGTGTTATTCATCAAAAATGCACGGTAAGTATACACTACTGGTCTGTATTTTGTCCTTTCTTTACTATTAGTTTTAGACACAATAATTAAGTAATAAAAGCAACTTTTTTCACGCCGTTCTGGAGGTGAAAACATAAGGAGAAAATTACACAAAGTGCTTTCGTTACCCCAGAGTCCAGATAGTAATACACATAAACTGAAGCAAGTTGGAATATACCTTTTAATATGTTTCGCTAATTCTAACTTGGTTATGCTAAGCGAAAAGTGGATAGAGTCTGCCGCTTTGGTCAGTTTGGGAGAAAATATCAATTGGTGCTCCTTTCTATCTACTTTCGCTTTTTTAAAAAGAATAAAAGGAATATCCAATTTAGAACAGTGCTTCTAATTAATTTTCAAAAGATGTGCGCTGTTTTTAGTTTCATGCTACAATAGTAATTGGAAATCTGTAGCCTAAATCATTATTCATTATTGGATATTCAACATTCAATATTCCCTCTGTTTATTTCTTCGGCGGCATCGACGGTCTGATTTCCACTTTACTCGGCAATGATCGCGCAGGCATCGTCAACAAATCCACACAAAGTTTTCCAATATCTTCTGGTTGTATTTTCCAGGCATCGGCATCGGATACTTCTCGATTATTAAATTGAGTTGCCACAGAACCCGGCATAATCGTCGTTACTTTTACACCCTCTTGTCTCACATCCATCATCACGGCTTGTGTAAAACCAACTAAGCCAAATTTACTTGCATTATAAGCGGCTCCTTTTGGAAAGAAATTGGTTCCAGCCAAACTGGCAATCGTGATGAGGTAACCTTTAGAAGATTTGAGCGCATCTAAGGACGCCTTGGTGCTGTTAAAAACACCCGTTAAATTAATGTCGATGACATCGTTCCATTGTTCATGACTCATTTCCTGGATTGGTGCAAAATGCCCAACGCCAGCATTGGCGATCATCGCATCAACCTTCCCCCATTTATCCAAAACCGTCTGAACAACTCGTTTTTCATCTTCATAATTTCGAACATCAGAAGCAATCCCAATGACTCGATCCGAGGTTCCCAATGATTGCGCAGCCTTATCTGCAGCCTCCTGATTTCGGCTGGTGATCGCTACATTCATTCCCTGCGCAAGACAGCTTTCAGCAATTCCGTAGCCAATTCCTTTTGAACCACCTGTTATGATGGCAATTTTTCCTTTTAGCATGATTTATTTTTTAATTTGTTTATTCTTACAAAACCCTTACAAATGTAATTTGTTCAATACTCGAAATTATCATTAGTTTTGGTATTTTTAGGGCTTAGATTCTATTTTTTAGCAGATATGATTTTAAAAAAAATAAACCTACTTCTTTTTGGCGTTTTAATGAGCTGCTTTGTTTTTTCACAAACAGTCCTTTCTCCTCGTGTCGCAAACTATGACATTCAGGTGGAACTGGATGTGGAGAATAAAAAAATCTACGGTAAACAAACGCTGTTTTGGCAAAATCCTTCCACCGATACGATCTATGAACTACGGTATCATTTATACCATAATGCATTTAAAAATTCCAAGACAACCTTTATGAAGAACGAAAACTTCGATCTGTTGGATACAGGAGAGGAAGATTGTAATTGGAGTTATGTGGAGGTGCAGAAAATTGTTGATGAATATGGGAATGACCTTGCTCCTAATATGAAATATATTTCTCCGGATGATGGAAACGAATTTGATCAAACGGTGCTAAGTGTTCAGTTAGCGCAGCCGGTTCTTCCAAAAGGTAGTATTCGGGTAAATCTGGATTGGGAAGGAAAGATTCCAAAAATCCGACCTCGGACGGGATACAATAAAGATTATTATTTCATGGTGCAATGGTTTCCAAAAGTAGGTGTCTATGAACCTGCGGGTATGCGTTATGCGACCGAAGGGCAATGGAGTTGTCATCAATATCATTCTACAGGAGAGTATTATTCGGATTTTGGAAATTATAAAGTAGACATCACGGTGCCTGAAAATTATCAGGTTGGGGCAAGTGGCGTTTTAAAAAATGAAAAAGTAGAAGAAGGAAAGAAAACCTATCGATACGAAGTGGAAGATGTTATTGATTTTGCCTGGACGACTTCTCCGCATTTTATAGAAAAAATAGATAAATGGAAAGACGTTGAAATTCGGTATTTATCCTATCCGGATCATGAACATTTGGCAGAACGGTATTTTACAGCAATTAAAAATTCTATGGAGTATTTGGATGAGCATGTTGGCGTTTACCCTTATCCAACCTTGACTATTGTCAATCCACCTTTTCATGGCATCTTTAGTTCAGGTATGGAATATCCAACCTTGATCACTACACTAAGTTTTTGCTGTTTTCCGAAAGGAGTAAAAACAGTGGAGACGATAGCAGTCCATGAGTTTATCCATCAATATTTTATGCAGATGGTGGCGACCAATGAACAGGAGGAACCTTGGATGGATGAAGGTATCACGACCTATTATGAAGGGCGAATTTTAGATCATTACTATGGAATAAATACTTCGACTATTGATTTTATGGGAATCAAAGTTGGAAATGCAGATTTTAATCGAATCGAGTTTTTCAATATGTGGAATCCTAAGATTGCTGATAATTCTTATTTCGCCAGAGACTTTAGAAGAGGAGGTTATGGGCCAATTTCATATAATAAAGCAGCGATTTGGTTAAAGACGCTGGAAGGCTTAGTCGGAATAGAAACGATGGATAAGATAATGAAAGCCTATTTTGAAAAATGGAAATTCGATCACCCCTGCACAAGAGATTTTATTAGTGTGGTCAATGAGGTTGTTGCAGAAGAACACGGAGATGAGTTTGGAGAGAATATGGACTGGTTTTTTGATCAGGTGTTATATGGATCGGATATTTGTGATTATGAATTGGGAACGATGTGGCATCGCAAAGAATCGAATCTACAAGGTTATTATACGGATATTGAAAATTGTGAAATACCGGCGCAGGAATTTTCGGATGATGCAGAAAAGACCGGGACGATCGTTGCTTATCGAAATGGAGAAATCATTATGCCAGTGGAAATATTGGTGGAGTTTAGGGATGGGACAACGGTACTCGAAAAGTGGGATGGCAAAGCACGCTTCAAAGAATTTACTTATCCAGGGAAGGAAGTCCTTTGTGCAGAGTTGGATCCGGAGCGAAAAATCTGGATCGATAAAAGCTTTTTAAATAATAGCCTGACTTTAAAACCACAAAAAAAGACAGTCCGAAAATATTTTACTCAATTTATGGGCTGGGTACAAAATACCATGCAAAGTATGAGTGTATTGATATGAAAGTAATTCGATCCTATATAAAAGGTTGGACTTCGCTGTTTCAGTACAAGCGGATGTGGCTGATTATGTATGGAACGAATTTCCTGTTGGCATTATTTGCGGCAATTCCCGTCTCAGGTTTTTTAGGTAGATCCGTTGGGTACTCTATGTCTTTAGGACGTAGCCATGAAGGTTTTGATTATACCTTTATCGGAGAAATGTATCGGAGGTTTAAACATCAAATTGATGCGATTCTGGATCAGACCGTTTTGACTATGCTGGTGTTTTTTATCGTCTCCATCTTTTTAGTCGGAGGCGTTTTACATATTTATAAAAAAGAAATCGAGCGCTTTAGTCTAAAAACATTCTGGAGAGGTTGTTCCAAATACTTTTGGCGATTCTTTCGACTGACTGTATATTTTCTCGCTATTCATGGGCTTATTCTTTTTGTTTTCTTTGTATTGTTTTCTGCCAATACTGGTGGTTTGTCTCCTTTCTTAATGGAAAGCGAAAAAGAATTAATGGATACTTTTATGTGGCTTGCGCCCTTTTACGTTTTGGTCTTTACCTTCGTTTCTATGATACAGGATTATGCAAAGATTCATATCGTTCATGAAAATCCAGCCTTACTTTTCAAACCTATTTGGGAGAGTATTAAATTAGTATTTAAAAATATTGGAAAATTTGCCTTATTATATCTTTTAAATATTATTACCTTTTTAGCCATCTTTGGGATTTACTGGTTGATCAGTGATCAATTTGATGAAAAAACCATAAGTTCGATCATGTTACTTTTTATAGTCGGACAACTTTTTATGATAGCAAGAGTAGGTGTGAAATTATTGAACCTTTCAAGTGCCACACATTTATATAAAATCAGAAATCATTAATATAGAAATAAGAAATTTCTCTCTGCGGTGAAAAGTAATTCACCGCAGAGAGAAAGAGAAGCACAGAGTTTGATGTGCAATAATAATTTCGCTT
Source organism: uncultured Saprospiraceae bacterium (assembly GCA_964467425.1). Lineage (GTDB taxonomy): Bacteria > Bacteroidota > Bacteroidia > Chitinophagales > Saprospiraceae > JAHDHW01. Next base: position 723 of record CAYXQH010000132.1, on the reverse strand, counting down.
AAAAGTAAAAATAACAAAATATGAAAGCCATCCTTTGTCGTTCCTATGGTCCACCTGCAGGACTTGTATTTCGTGATGTTCCTAATCTTACACCTGGGCCAAAAGAAGTATTGGTGAGTGTGAAAGCTTGTAGCGTCAATTTTCCAGATACCCTTATCATTCAGGGACTATACCAATTCAAACCGGAATGTCCTTTTACTCCAGGATCGGATTTATCAGGAATTGTGAAAGCAGTGGGCTCAGAAGTGAAGCATGTAAAGCCAGGAGATGAAGTCGTTGGAACGGTAACCTATGGTGCTTTTGCGGAAGAAGTTTTAGTGCCAAAACGTAATTGCTTTCCGAAACCTCCGGGGATGAGTTTCGAACATGCTGCTTCCTTTTTATTGACCTATGGTACATCCTACCATGCTTTAAAAGATCGAGCGAAGATCAAAGAAGGGGAGACCATGTTAGTACTCGGAGCTGCGGGAGGCGTTGGTTTGTCTGCTGTAGAATTAGGTAACCTGATGGGGGCAAAAGTAATCGCAGCAGCTTCGACAGATGAAAAGCTAGAACTTTGTAAGGCATATGGTGCAAGCGAAACGATCAATTATAAAACAGAAGATTTAAGAGCTCGACTTAAAGAAATCACGGAAGGCAAAGGGGTAGATGTCGTCTACGATCCTGTCGGCGGAAAATTTTCAGAACTCGCGTTTCGATCTACAGCCTGGAATGGACGCCATT
>CAYXQH010000131.1:0-11663 GCA_964467425.1 uncultured Saprospiraceae bacterium | reverse complement strand
TCCAGTTACCATTTCCAGAACCATCACTACCGCCAGCGGCAGCAGCTAAATTGACTGGACTTTGCGAATTGTCCAGACAAATATCATTGGCAGGGTTCGTTAAGTCTAAAGAAATTGGAGGACAATTGTTTGCAAAACATGTAGATGTTGAACTACTGTTTTCGCAAGAATTATTACTTAAGGCAATTACTGTAATGGTCACCGAATCATTTGGATTAAGTCCTGTGATGAGATAAGAGTTTCCATTTTGAATACCAGCAGTTCCGTTGACTAAGATCACATCATATCCACTGGCACCTGTTACATCGTTCCAAGTAAATTCAATCTCGTCCGTTCCTGTAATACAGTTGATAACAGGTGTAGCTAAAGGTTGATCCAAAGAAACGGTAACGGTTTCTAAATTAGAAATACATCCGTTTTCTTCAACAGTAAGTGTTACGTCAAAGGAAGTTCCAGTATTCCAATTAATTTCAAAAGGCCCTTGTCCACTACCGGAGATAATTGTTGCTCCATCAAAGTCCCAATTAAAGGTCGCATTAGTAGAAGCATTTCCAGTATAAGAAACAGTAGCATCATCACCTAAGCATAAAGGAGATTCTACTGTGAACGTAGCCGTTGGTTGTTGGAATACATTGATGTTTAAACTTTCAACGTAAGAACAAGTAGCTTCCAAGAAAGTATAGGTAATACTATTTGCACCTAAAGAAACGGAAGCATCTGTTGGATCAAAAGTACCCAGGGTTGCATCTACAATGCCAGGTCCACTCCAGGTTCCAATTCCTGAACCATCACTTCCCGTCACCATTGCTACAAGCTGAATACTTGCATTATTACCATCAAGGCAAATATCATCAACAGGATTAATATTGATCGTGATACCCGGGCAATCAATTGCATCACAAGAGAAGGTAGCAGAACTATTACCACAAGGTCCTGTTCCGATGGCTTCCACCATAATTTCAACTGTCGTATTTGGTGTCAATCCAGTAACTTCATAACTCGTTGCTCCAGTCATAGTACCTGTAGGGCCTGTAATAACTGTAACATTATAACCAGTAGCTCCAATTACATCATTCCAGGTAAATTCAATGGATGTCGTAGTAGGATTACAATTTATAACTGGTAATGAAAGCGGTGCTTCGACCGTAACATTTTGACTGCTTTGGGTAGAAGAACAATTGTTTTCATCTACCTGTAAAGTAACAGAATAGGTTCCTGCTCCAGCCCATTGTATTTCGTATGGTCCTTCACCACTTCCTGATAAAATAGTTCCTCCTGCAAAGTTCCAGTTGAAGGTGGCATTTGCACCAGCATTTCCAGTAAAGGTAATCGTAGAAAAATCAGAAGTACAAATTGGTCCTGTTACTGTAAAGTCAGAAGTAGGCGTCGGATTAATTGTAATCTCAAACTGTTCTTCATCACTACAGGCTGGCCCTCCTGATTCATCATAAATATAAAGTGTAGCGCTGGCGTTGATTACATCGCCTGCCTGGTAACTTGTTCCTGTTCCTCCAGGTCCTGAATAATAAGCAACATTCCCAGAAAGATTAGATCCGGTAATCGCTTGGAGCACATAGCTATCACAAGCTTCTACGTTTGCTGGCGCAATGATATCAGGTTGTTGAGTGATCGAAATCGTAAAAGATTCCTCACTGCTACAGTTGGCAATTCCAGCATCGTCGTATATGTAAAGTGTAATCGAAGAGTTAATGACATCGCCGGGAGCGTAACTCGTTCCTGATCCATTTGTTCCAGTATAATAAGCTTCATTTCCTGTTAAGTTTGAACCGGAAATATTTTCTAAGGTATAACTATTACATGCCTCAATATTTTGAATGTCATCAACCAAAGGTTGAGGAGTTATATCAATTGAAAAGGAAATTTCATCCTCGCAATTTGTCAAACCAGCATTCACATAAACAAATAATGTCGTACTTGCCGAAATTACATCCCCTGGATTATAACTAGTTCCTGTGCCACCAGCCCCAGTGAAATAGGCTTCAGTACCAGGAAGATTATTTCCGTTTATGGTAGGTAAGGTATATTCATTACAAATAGAGACATTGTCAATTGCATCAAGTTCAGGTGCATTTGTAATAGTAATGGTAAAAGATACTTCGTCAGTACAACCAGCTACTCCAGAATCATCATAGACATATATGGTTGTGTTAGAACTAATAATGTCACCAGATGAATAACTAGTTCCATTCCCGCCAGGTTGGCTATAATAGCCTTCAGATCCGCTTAGATTAGTTCCAGTGATTGCTGGTAGTTCGTATTCGTCACAAGAAGAAACGTTATCCATATTGTCAAGCTCCGGTGGCGCAACAATAGTGATTTCAAAAGATGTTTCATCCTCACAATTTACCAAGCCAGCATTTGCATAAACAAATAAAGTGGTACTTGTTGAAATTACATCACCTGCATTATAACTAGTTCCTGTACCACCAGCACCAGTATAATAGGCTTCAGTACCAGGAAGATTATTTCCGTTTATGGTAGGTAAGGTATATTCATTACAAACAGAGACATTGCTAATTGGGTCTAATTCAGGAGCAGATGTAATTGAAATCATAAAGGATGTTTCATCTTCACAGCCTGCAAGACCTGCATTGTCATAAATGTAGATAGTGGAATTTGTATTAATTATATCACCGGGAGCAAAACTAGTTCCATTGCCACCTGGTTGAGAGAAATATCCTTCAGTACCAGACAAGTTAGATCCAGTGATTGCAGGTAGTTCATATTGGTCGCAAGTAGAAACATTGGCAACAGCATCTAATTCAGGTTGAGGAATTATGGTAATCATAAAAGACTCTTCGTCTTCACATCCTGCTATTCCAGCATTATCAAAAATATAAACAGTAGTATTTGTACTTATTGCATCGCCCACAGCAAAAGTAGTTCCTGTTCCATTTGGCCCAGAGAAGTAACTTTCATTTCCACTTAAGTTGTTTCCGGTAATTGCTGGAAGGTTATAAGTGTTACATGCACTGACATTATTTACAGCATCTATATCCGGTTGAATGAATATAGTAATAGAAAAACTCTCTTCATCAAAACACCCGGCGCTACCATCGTAAATGTATAGCGTAGTAGTAGAATTGATCATATCTCCGGCAGCATAACTTGTACCGGTTCCACCAGTTCCTGTGTAGTAACTTTGACTACCAGAAAGATTAGTTCCAGTGATAGCAGGAAGAGTATAAAAATTACAGGCTTCAACATTATCAATAGGATCTATGTCCGGTTGAGTGGAGATAGTAATTAAGAATTGTTCTTGATCACTACAACCCATTCCATCGTCATCATAAATATACATGCCAGTTGTAGAAAAAATAGTATCACCTGGATTGTACATGGTGCCGGTTCCATCGACTCCATCAAAGTAAGCTTCATTGCCAGTGAGGTTGGTTCCTGTAATTGTTTCTAAAATATAAAAATTACAAGAAGTGACATTTGGAATATCATTAATTTCAGGTAAAGGAACAATGGTGATCACCATGACTTCTTCATCAGAGCAATTGCCATCATCATCATATAAATATAAGGTCGTGTTGGTGTTGATAGCATCGCCAGGATTATAAACCGTTCCTGTTCCACCAGTGCCAGCATAATAGGCTTGGTTACCTGTTAGATCTGTTCCGGTAATAGGAGGTAGGATGAATTCATTACATGCATTGAAATTACCTAAGCTATCGACATCTGGTGCACCTGTAACAGTAATGTCAAAGGTGTAAGATTCAGTACATCCTGTAATTTGGTCCGTATAAGTATAGGTTACTTCATGCATACCTTCTCCAAGAATGGAAGGGTAAACAAAACCAGAAAAATCAGCCACACCACTCCAGACACCACCACTTGGAACGCCTTGTAATTGCAAGGAATTTAAACAGCCACCTAAGGGGCCAGGATCAACAACAGAAACAAAAGGCGCAAAATCAACAACAATATCGATACAGTCCGTTCCTTCACATTGAGTTGCTAAATCTGTTACAGTAACACAATAAGTATTTGTTTCGAAAACAGGTAAAACATTACCTGCCCCAGCAACAGGTGCCCAGTTGTAAACATAGTTTCCACTACCACCAGCTGTTACACTAGCATTAAGCGTAATTGGGAAATCAGGATCATTATTACAAATTTGAGTACCAGGATCGGCCGTCAATTCAACTTGTAAATTACTATTCGCTTGTATTGTTATTTGTTCTGTTGAAGAACATTGGTTAGCATCTGTAACGGTCAATGAATAAGTAGTCGTTAAGGTCGGACATACTTCTGGGTTATTTCCAACAGCACCATTATCCCATGTATAAAAATAAGGAGGTGCTCCACCTGTTACAATCGGAGATATGGTTACACAAGACCCTGCACATACTGGAGGTAATGGCGGAATCGTAATAGAGACTTCCGGTAAAACAGTTACATTAATATTTATAGGTATTCCAGTACAACCATCATTACTTGTTGGAGTTACCACATAGGTTACGACCTGAGAGACTGGTGAATTATTGGTTAGTATTTGAGTGATGGTATTACTACAACCTGATAAACAATCACCAGCGCCTTGAACTCCAGTTGGCAATACAGTCCAAGTGTATGAAACATTTGGATCCTGATCACTACTTAAAATTATGCTTGTTTGGCCGCCGCTACAAATTGTCTGAGGAGGAACCGGCGTCATAACTGGACCAGCACAACAATTTAGAGATAAATTATTAAACCAAGGAAGATCTGCTTCACAACCCTGACTAGTCCAACCACCTGTTTCTCCATCTCCAAATGATCGAAATGAAACGGTACAATCTGTATAGGTTGGAGATTGCTCACATTCAGGATATTGTCTTGCGGTCAATTGAAAACAAACCGTCCAGGAAAAATTGTTATTATCATTACAACCTGCACCATCACCGAATGTACAATTCGGATTTGAAAAATCGGTACAAGCAGGATTGTTACCAGGAACTGTTGTTGTAAACCAACCACCTCCTACAGGTGTGTTAGCAGGTAAATAACCTGGGTTGATATCATTATAAAGAACAATGCCATTTGGAAACCAAGACCAAACTGAGGCGTTGGCAGCGGCCGTTAGTGGAGTAGTAATAATCGCAGGTTGACCACTCGCTAAAAAAGAAGACGGTTCCCAGCAATCACCAAATTCAGGTACGATTCCATGAAGCCACTGGCAACCATTGGTGGCGGTTCCAGAATTAAAATCATTTATGTTTAAACATATTTCAACTAATTCACCAGGCTGGAAAGGTCCTGATACTGGAGAGCCTAAAGAAGTACTCACCACCGTAACATCACTATCTGTATTACAATTACTTCCCTGAGCAAAAGCTTCTAAACACAATTCAAACTCACCATCAGCACTGGCTCCATCAGAAATGGCTATTAAATATTCAGTGCCTACAGTTACCGCAACATTGTTCAGCGTAACTGAACCTCCATTTCCAGTATTACAAGCAATTTGGGTATATATATTACAATCGCCGGTAAATACAGCAACTTGTGGTTGGTTTAAATCTCCGCTTGTTACATCTACCTGTATTAAACCTGTTCCAGGTTGTGGTGTAAAAGAGTACCAAACCGTTTCATTTGGGAAATCAAAACAACCGCCAGGAGGGTTGAAAATAGGACCCGGTGAAGCACCAGTATTACATCCGTCTACACAAGTTTGGTTTGCTGTTGCAACAGATACATCTTCTGCGTCATTACATAAGTCATTATCAGCACAACCTGCTGGTGGCCCTGATTCTGTCAAGCAAATATCAAAGTCACCTTCCCCAGCTGTAGTAGAACCAACTTGAATGTAATATGTAGTTCCTGGGGTTAAACCAGAAACATCAAAATTGGCTCCGGCCGCTGTTCCACAATATCCACCTCCTGCAACAATTGTAGCAGAACCATTACAATCCGGTGTGAATGTAATTACGTTTATTGCTATCGTTCCTGAAAGGCTAGTGTTTTGAAGATTTACATTTAATGAATTATTTCCTGCGCCAATTGTAGTGGTATACCAAACTGAATTTTCAGAGTTCCCTGTACAAGCCGGATTTTCTAATTCTGGTGTTGCAGATATCGTAGTACCTGCAGTACAAGAACCATTTGCTGTCACAGCAGTAGGAGTACAAGGATCGTCGTTTGAAGGAGGAGGAGCAGCCACAGGATTATCAACACAGAGTTCAAAAGTGCCTTCGGCATCAATCCCGGAAGTAACGATGACATAATAAGTCTGACCAATTATCAAACCACCTCCATCTACGCTTTCCCCACAATCTATCTGATTGGCAGAACCAAAATCACATGGAGTAGGATCAAAAAATAAAAGAGTCGTTTCTGGTTTAAAAGCCGGATCAGGTGATGAAACATCAATATCATAATTAGTCCCTTGTGCTACAAATGAAAACCAGACATTATTGGTTCCACTCACACAAGTTCCGTTTCCAATATCAAATGTGGCTCCTGTATTGTCGTAATTTTGGCAAGAACCATCGATAGGAACGGAAGTCGCCGAATTACAATCATCATTAACCTGTGCAAATGAAAAACTAATGAAAAATAATAATAGGATAGAAATTGGGAGTCTTTTATTTACCGAGCCTGATTTCAGACATAGATAAATACCAGATAGAGTAAACCTCTCTCTCATGACGGATATTGTTTTGACTAAAAAATGTAAGTTTTGGATTGGAGATTGTAAAAAGATGTTACAAAAATATCCAATCACGTGTTTATAAACCCTTAACAAATATAACGGAATTGATACTCAAAAGCTGTTAATTGGCTTCTAGTTGGCGGGAATTTAATTTAAAATCGCAAATAAAGTTAAGAGGATTTTTCTTAAAAAGTGTATTTTTTTGCATTATTCGAAAATCGTAGGTGTAACCTATTGATTTGTAGCTACATATGTATATTGAAATGTCGTAAATGGAATACATATTATAACTTTTTGGCCTGCCAATTTTACGACATTTTATAACATTTATTTTATATTTTTTTTTTAAAAGCATCCAGAATTTCCCATTTAAATAAAAACTAGATGATTTAGATGGATTGTTAATGGAAAATACCCTATTCATTTTATTCGTTTTTATCAAAAAAATATATGAAGACGACCATTTTTTCTTTCCTCCTTTTATTCACTTTATCCAGCTCTTTTTCTCAAAACATATCTTTTGGGATTAATATGGGATTTGATTATAGCCAACTCCAAATTGAGAAGGACTTTTCCTTAAGTACTGAAATTGATCGACTTTCCAGTGAAGGAACTTCAGGGTTTCATATTGGAATCCATAGTTTGATGAACGTAGCTAATCGAGTGAAATTATCACCTCAGTTTTTATTGAATTTTTCAGAATATAAAATAGAAGCAGGATTAACTTCCGATGAAGACATTAATCTTACTGCTGAAAATGTTTTTATTCGGATTCCTGTTGATCTTCATTTAGAACTTCTTAAAGGAAAAACGAGTTTATATCTCCTAAGTGGAGTAGAATATGCTTTTAATATTGCTGATAGTGTGGAAGAAGGAGCTTTTAATGTAAAGGATGCTTTTTGGTCAGGCAGAATAGGAGTGGGGATACGAAAAGATTTTAATCGCTTTTCAGTAAGTCCGGAGTTGACCTTTAATAAAACCTTTTCCGATATCACAGAAGATAAAACTTTGCTAATTAATCAGGTAGTCACTAATCTAGATAATAGTATAGTTGGATTAAATATAAAATTTCAAGGACTGTTGAGTCAGTAAACAGAGGTAAAGGCTGAAGGGTCAAAAATACGAACTATAGTGACCCTTCACCCTTGATTATTTTACTGCCCAATCGTCTGTACGAAATGGAGAAGCAGGAATATCTTCTTTGTTATATAAATTTGCTTTAAGTGGATTGTTTTCCCAGGCATATCGTACGGCTACAGGATTTGAAACGTCAGCATTGTGTACAACAATTTTATCTCCTTCTATTTCCGCTTTTGCCCAATAGAATTTTTGATCGGATCCTGCAATAGCAAAAGATTGGAGCGTATCCCCGTTTTTACTTTTCAAACTACTTCCAAATAAATCAAAACTTAGGTATATTTTATTTCCTTTTACTTCCAACGATTTATAGACAGGACCTGCATGAACGATATCTTCATTGTAAGCAATTTTTCTGGCTCCTAAGGCAAGACGAAGCCCAACATCCTGTTTGTTTCTAGGATGAATGTCATCTGTTTCACCAATATCGATAATGACTGCTTGAGCAGTATTCGGAACGCTTAGTGTCTGACTCTGTGCTTCTCTTAATCGTGCCCATCCTGTATCTGTTGGAGCTTCTTCTTCTTTTTGCCAATTGGCTAATTGTACCCATAAAAAAGGAAAGTTGCCGCAATTCCATAATTTTCGCCAATCTGTAATCATTGTTTCAAATTGCTTATTGTATTTTTGAGCATCTTCTATACCTGCATTTGATTCTCCCTGATACCAAAGCGCACCTTTGATTGGAAAATCTAAAATCGGATGAATCATATGATTATACAATAGAGTATGCATTTGATTAGGCATAACGGCGTTATTGAGTTCTACTTTTCCTATATTAAAATGCCATTCGCCACAAAGAGATGTTTTTCCTTTGGATGATTCATAATACAATTTTTTACAGGCTCCATTTAGTCCGCCTCCCCAGCCACCATCATATACTCGAATCGTGATAATATTAGCCCCTGCATTCAAATGTTTAGCAGGGATGGTATAATTACGATCTACGTTATAACCCTTTGTTTCGCCAATTAAGTGGCCATTTAGATAGGTTTTCTCCGAGTCATCAATTGATCCTAAGCTAAGTTGTAATTCCGTTTTAGTTTCAGCTTTGGTCAAATAGATTTCTTTTCGATACCAGACTACTCCGTCTAAATCAGGATAGCCTTTTGATTCCCAATGGCCCGGTAGTTCCATCGTTTTCCAGGAGCTATGATTATAATTTTCGGAAGCCCAAAACGCAAAATCTTCTTTCATGCCTAAATCTTCCTTTGGAAGTTTTCCAATTAATTTTTCTAATCTCGCAATGGTTTTTGCTTCAACTGAGTTCATGTATTCTTGGACAATATCGGAAGCCTCTTCCGCATTTTTATATCCCAATACTTCTGCACGCATCCAGGGTTCAATTCGACTTCCACCCCAAGAGGAATTTAATAAGCCGACTGGAACGTCCTGGTGTTTTCTAAGTTCCCTTGCAAAATAATAACCTACAGCAGAAAAATTGCCTGCGGTTTCAGGAGAACAAACTTCCCAGTTTCCGCCAGCTAAAGTGTCTTTTGGCAAAAAGCTATTCGACAAGGGAACCTTGAAATGGCGGATATTTGAATCCGTAGCATTAGCAATTTCAATTGCTGGATTGTTAGAGTTTTGCACGGTCCATTCCATATTTGATTGACCTGAACAAAGCCAAACATCACCAATCAGAATATTTTTAAAAACCTTTTTTTCAGTATTTGAAGAAATGGTAAGTGTATGAGGACCACCTGCCTCCATAGCTGGCATTGAAAATTTCCACTTTCCGTTTTTTCCAACTTGCAGTGCAATATTAAAATTATGTAAATCAATTTCGACAGTACTTCCAGGTTTTGCAGTACCCCAAATAGGCACTTTTATATTTCTCTGTAGGACAGCATTGTCAGAGAAAAGTTTACTGACACTGAGTTGCCCGAAAAGTGATGCGGATAACAGAAATGAAGTTATAAAAAGAGAAAAAAACCTATAATTCATGATTACGTTTTTATGAAAATTGTTATAAAGGCTTGTTTGAACCAGAAAAGAATATACTGTATAACAAATTAACAAATGCTGATTTCTGAAAATAAATTCCTGTGCGTTCTACGAACCTTGTTCAATCTGTTTAAATATATATGAAATAATCAAAACTAATAAAAATGCGTAAAAAACTATGGTTTATCCTTCTTTTATTTATACCCATTTTAGGTTTACTCAAAATTATATTAAGGGTTCAATTGTAAAAAATGATGGGACAGAAATCGATGGATTCATAAAGAGAAGTTTCTTTTCTGTAGGAGGAGAATGCAAATTCAAACGAAAGAGGAATGGGAAAGTAACGAATTATTTGCCTGGTCGAATTAAAGCAGTAAAAGCAAAAGGACGCTTATTTGAGTCCAAAGAGTTTTCTTTCTTTGAGGTAAAAAAGAATAGAAAAAGAAAGAAGACCACCTTTTTATTTGTAGAAAAAATTTTAGAAAGTAAAATTAGTCTTTATCAAAAGAGGATTCCAAGAAGTAAACACAATGATTTTTATGTTGCAAAGGATAGTAATCTGATTTTAATAAAATATAAAGGCGATAATACGGAATTTACAAAAACGCAAATACTCAAGCAAAACAAGTTGAAATTAAAAACTCTTTTTAAAGATTGCCCTGCCATCGTTGATAGTGTAGATAATGAATGGATATATTTTAATAGGCAATCTATGTTGAATGTCGTTCAAAAATATAATAAATGTAAACATCCAACTGCTCCTATTAAATTGCTTAACAATGCAAAGAAAAATAATCATTTGAAAATAGGTGGCTTTGTTTCTTTTGGGAATCTTGGAATTAATTTAATTTCACAATCACCTACTGTGGATTCTGTATATAATGAAATCGGGCTGAATGATTTGTCTAGTAATTTTGTTGGCTTTGGTTTTAATTTGCAGCATTACCATGATATTGTAGACCTTACTTCAAGTATAAATGTTGGTTATAATTTTCATAAATGGGATCTCAATGAAAATTATTCGTCCAGGACTAATTATAGAGTAATTAGTTTTTCTGTTGATAAAAATATTTTTGAATTTGGAAAAGGCAATAAGTTTTTTGTTGGGATGGACGTTGGTTTTCATGATATAACGATAAAGCCAGTAGAGCAATTAGAAACGTGGTACACCCTCAATGATGACTCCGAACATATTGTAAATTTTCTGAGAAGAAAACGCGAATGGGAAAAAACCTGGGTGCTTTTTGATATTGGTTTGAGGAAGAAAGTAGAGAATAGGGAGTGGTTTGTAAAAGCAAAATTCAGAGCAAAAGATTTGAGGCTTTTTACAGCTAATGCTACTGAAGTAAAACTAAATCATATTATCCATCTACAGATAGGTTATAATTTTTACATTTTTTAAAAATCGACCTCATGTTAAGGGACGCTGATTATTTCAATAATAACCAGCGTCTCTTTCCTATTTATTGATTTAGCTCATCAAAGACTGTAATTTCATAGCGATAGACATATCACCTTTGATTTTTACTTTTCCAGTCATAACGGCCATCATTGGATTGATATCTCCATTTTTCAATTTCATAAAAGTATCCATGCTTGTGGAAATCACACAGTCCGCTTCTTTATTTTCTGTAGATACTGCATTCGTATCACCTGTTCCATCAACATAAAGACACTGATCGTCTAACATAAATTTTACGGTTGATCCGATTGGTGAAATGTTAGCTGCCTGTTCGGATATTTTAGCTACAATTGCTTCTAAACTCATTTTTATATATTTATTATTAAAAAATTCAAAGTATGCTTAAGTTATTAAGTTAGCAAGTGAATAATAGAGCAAATAAAAAAGTAATCAAGTTTAAAAACTACCTGTCTACCTGTCTACCTGTCTACCTGTCTACCTGTCTACCTGTCTACC
>CAYXQH010000130.1:0-11663 GCA_964467425.1 uncultured Saprospiraceae bacterium | reverse complement strand
AGTTATTGGCTGGCAAAGCAACTCTATTAAACCAACTTAGTAATTCAGAACAAAAACAAAAAGAATTGGATGCGGCGTTTAACACCTATGTAATTGCTGCGAATTTAATTAAAAATATTCGACAGGATATTCAGACCAAAGAATCTAAAATTACGCTTGCTCAAAGTTCGGCTTCTATCTATGAAGGAGCTATTTATACCTCTCTTGCTTTGTTCAGACTAACCAAGCAAGATAAATACAAAATAAAAGCTTTCGAATTTGCGGAGCAAAATAAAGCCTCTATTCTCAATGAAAGTATCAATGAGCAAATCGCAAAAGGTTTCGCAGGAATTCCAGATAGTTTATTAGAGTTAGAAAAAGACTTAAAACTTAATCTGGCTTACCAAAAAAAATCATTAATTGAGAACAAAGAAAATAGTACTACTGTAAAAAAATTAGAGGACAACATTTACAGCATTCAACAGCAAATAGATCAACTCATTTCTAATTTTGAAAAAAACTATCCAAGATATTTCGAACTTAAGTACAAAAATGATCCGGTAGATTTAGCATCCATTCAACAACAATTAAATCCTACTGATGCATTATTAGAATATTTTGTTGGTGAAGACGTGGTTTACCTTTTTGTGATTATAGCAGATCAATTAAATATATTGACTCTTGATGATCCAGAAGCTATTTATGCAGCGACGCAGCAGTTTAAAAACATTTTCAACAAAGCTCCAGATAATTCAGCCGCTGTTCAAGAATTTGCACGTTTTGTTGAAAGTGCCTATCCATTGCATCAACTTTTGATCGAACCAGCCAATTCCTTCTTATCAGACAAAGTGGAAAACTTAATCATTATTCCAGATGATATATTAAATTATATTCCTTTTAGTGCTTTACTTACCTCTCCCGCAGATAAGGATAAGCCCGGATATGGACTATCTGATCTCGACTACTTAATGGAAAAATATGCCATTCAATATAATTATTCAGCGACCCTGCTTTTGAAAAATAAACTAAGAAAGCGAAAGCCCCTTGAAGCAGGATTCATTGGCTTTGCACCTTCCTTTCAAGAAGCTACCATTGCTGGAAACCGAAGTTGTACAGCGGATCAATTATACAGCCTTTCCTGCAGCGCTGATGAAATACATAGAATAAAAGGAATTATGGGAGGCGAAGTTTATGTCGGTCCCGAAGCTCAAAAAAAGACGTTTCAAGACCTGGCTGCTAATTATCGTATTATTCATCTGGCTACTCATGCTTGTATTGATGAAGATAATGCTAACCTCAATAAGATCTTTCTAACAGATGATTATCTTTCCAATTTTGATCTTTATAATATTGAGTTAAATGCTGAGCTGGCTGTTTTAAGTGCATGCAATACTGGCTCAGGAGAGCTAATCAAAGGAGAGGGCGTAATGAGCCTTGCCAGAGGATTTATCAATGCCGGCTGCTCCAGTACATTGATGAGTATGTGGTCAGTCGATGATTGCGCTACTTCTGACATCATGACTGAATTTTATGCTGCTCTTTCGAATGGAATGAAGAAAAACGAAGCACTACGGCAAGCTAAAATAAATTTCCTGGGTACTCCAGATAAAACAAAACAGCACCCTTATTACTGGGCCGCTTTTGTTCCGTTTGGAGATATGGCACCGGTGGAATTGAAGCAATCAAATCTTTGGCTTTACGGAATCCTCGGTGTATTGGGAATAGGAATTTTATTTTTCTTTTTAAAAAAGAGATCTTAATGACCTAGCACCATATCTTCTGATGATTCATGTTTCCCAGGAGGGAAGATCATCTGAAATAAATAGGAGAAAAGAATTACCGCAAGGCATCCCACCGCATTCAACCATAGATAAGCAAAGTCATAAAAGCCTAATTTATCGAAGGTAAAAATCAAGAGTACAAGAAGTTCCGCTAGTATTGCAGCAAGAAACACGGCCGTTGAACCAATCTTTTTCAAGAAAAAGGCAACTACAAAAATTCCGAGGATAGTCCCATAAAACAAGGATCCGATGATATTTACAAATTCGATGAGGTTGTCGTATAAAGATGCAAAATTGGCAAAGCATAAAGCAAGTATCCCCCAGGCTAGTGTAAACATTTTGGCAGCCTTTAGATAGTGTTGATCACTCCGTTTATCTCCTAGCCATCTTTTATAGAAATCAACAGTCGTACAACTCGCCAGGGCATTTAACTCCGAAGCGACGGAAGACATTGCTGCTGCAAAGATGACAGCTAATAATAAGCCTACTAAGCCTTTGCCACTAGGCAAATGTTTGGTGATGTAGGAGATAAAAACATAATCGCTATCCTCTTCATCTATGTTAAGATCATATTTTTCATCATAATTGATCAACAATTGGTCTACGCCACTTCGAACTAATGAATCTTGTTGGTTTAAGGAATTCAAATGATCCTGTGCTCTTGAAATTTGAGCTTCATCTTCGGTATCCATTGCTGCCAATAAATCCCGAATCCCAACTTGCTTTTGATCAAACACTTCATCATACTGCGTTTCCAACGTAAGCAAACTATCCTTATAAACCGGATCGGCTTCAAGAGTTGCTACATTACTTGGATTAAAATGAACAGGCGGTTTTTCAAATTGATAAAACATAAAAACCATGATTCCTACAAACAGAATCATAAACTGCATCGGTACTTTAAAAATTCCATTAAACATCAAACCGAGCCGACTTTCTGTCAATGTCTTTCCGGAAAGGTAGCGTTGCACCTGACTTTGATCTGTTCCAAAATAAGATAAAAACAAAAATGTTCCACCCAATAGAGCGGTCCACATATTGTATTTCTCAGTCAGGTCAAATTCAAAATCAACAATATTTAGCTTTTCCATTTTTCCAGCGACACTGACTGCATCGCCGAATGAAATATCTTCAGGAAGGCTGTTCACTATATATAAAAAGGCCACAAAAATACCACTTAGAATAATGATCATTTGCGTCTTCTGCGTTTGGCTGACAGCAGTAGTTCCTCCAAACATCGTATACAGAATCACCACTAGTCCAATCAGTAAAATCGTCAGACTCAGATTCCACCCTAGTATAATCGACAAAATAATTGCGGGAGCATAGATCGTTATCCCTGCAGCCATTCCGCGACCTAATAAAAATAAAAAAGCTGTGAAACGTCGCACTTTCAAATCAAAGCGCTGTTCTAAATATTCGTAGGCTGTGAAAACTTTTAAGCGATAAAAGATGGGCAAGACAAAGACAGCCAAAATGATCATCGCAATCGGTAAGCCAAAATAAAACTGCGCAAACCCCATCCCATCATCAAACGCCTGCCCCGGAGTCGACAAAAAAGTAATCGCACTCGCCTGTGTCGCCATGATCGACAAGCCTATTGTATACCATTTCAACTCACGGTCTCCCAATATATAACTTTCGGTGCTATTGACATTACGCGTTTTCCAGATACCATAAGCCACTATTCCTAGCAAGGTAACAAGCATCACAATCCAATCGGTAACATGCATAATAAAAGGAGGGTTTGGTTTTTAGGAATAAGCTTTTGTGAAGAAATAAAATATGGTTATCAGTAGAATATGCAGAATCAAGACAAACCAATAGAGCCGGTTCCAAGTCCCCATAATAGGTGGAGGACCATCCGTAATTTCTTCTTCTTGCTTTTTCATTTCGGTTTAAATTTACGTTCTGCTTTATTCTTAGTTTCAATTAATCCCCTTCACCTCTCACCTCTTTCTCCTGACCTCTGACTCTACCAACCTCTATATCTCGGCGGTTTAATTCCTTTAATACGCAAGTATACGATAATTTGTCCACGATGATGCGTCAAATGATCATTCATCAACACTAGTATCTGTCGCTTCGTCATTGGTCCGGCAAAGAAATCAACTTCATGTTCTAAATCTCCAGCGACCATATTAGAAACAACCTGCGCAGAAAAATTAGTGGCTTCTTTCAATAAAGCAACTATTTCCTCTTTTGTATAATCTTCTTTTTTCAGATCTCCCGAAAACGTGCTATTGGACAAATAGGAGGAGCTTAACCAAACCATATTACTCATCATATGCAACAATTGGTCTTCAAAAGTCCGAGAATCTTCTGCAGGTTTAAAGTCGTAAAACTCTTCCGGCATCGCTTCTGCCATTTCAATGGTGTACTCTGCCGCATTTTTCCATTTCTTTTCAAACTCTTTTATAAAAACATCCTGTGCAAAAGCAGCACTTACAAATGACATCGAAAATAACAAAAATAGTAATCGCATGGGTTTATATAGTTATGTCGTTATATGATTATGTGGTTATGGCTGTTTTCCGATAGAAATCAGATTTGCAAATAATCGATAAGCGCCGGGTACACCAGCTGGCAGTTCTCTAAACCAAGAATATCCGGTATAGATATAGTATCCTTCACCATATTTAGTCACTAAAAGTCCCCCATCTTTTGCGGTTTCGCCTTTATCATTGGAGGATAAAATAGCTTCATACTTTTCATCCCATTCATTTGGGAAATACAAACCACGCTCTTGTACCCAGCCTTCAAAGTCCTTTTGAGTAATTTTATTTGGAAAATTTAAAACGGCATGATCCGGTTTTAGCATTCGAATTTCGGCATCTTCCATGGCGACCCGATCTCTGGAAACTTTAAACGGATAAGGACCAAGTTTCTTCACTTTCAATCTTCGAGTTGTATTATACTGAACAATCATGGTCCCACCATTTTTCACATAATCCATCAATTTATCCTGATGATATTTCAACCGATCCACGGTGTTATAAGCACGAACGCCCATGATTACTGCATCAAACTGTTTAAGGTTCGATGTATTGATTTCCTTGTCTTCAAGGATCGTCACATTATAACCAATCTGTTCCAGGTTTTGAGGAATCTCATCACCTGCCCCCATGATATAGCCAATCTTTTCTCCTGCTTTTTGAAGATCAAGTTTCACTACCTTAGAAGAAGCATCCTGTAAAACAGACTGTGTCGGAATATGATCATATTCAATGACGGTCAATGCATCCGTATATTCAACTCCATCTACATTTACCATTGGCACTATAAAATCTACCTCTTGTTCTTTGGAGGGATATAAAGTAAAATTAATCAATTCTTCCGATCCTTTCAAACCTAATTCAACATCAACAAAAGCTGGTTCTACTTTCCAGGTATTCGGATGACAAAGTTGTACTTTTGCTTTTACATCTGCACGACCAGATTTTACGAGTACTCGTATCGTCTGTGGTTGATCACTCGGAAAAACGTATACCTTTTCATCGATATTACAATAAACAGGCGGAGTCACTTCAAAGGGCTGATATACTTCTCCATCTACAGGATCATTTTTTTTATATACTACTGGCAAGGTAAAATCAAAAGGAATACCATCAATTTTCATATTAAACTGAACCTGAAAGGATCGAGGTGTTTCTGGTAAGCCACGAAGCATTTGATCTTCAACAGCATACATTCCCAAGCTTGCTTTTTTATTGAGCCAATAAGGTGTGGTCAATGGCATATCTGCTGGCAGGTCTAGTTTTTTATAAAACTTATATTCCTGATTATCTTCCATCGTTAGATTCAAGGTAGAATCAATGTCCATTGGTAAATAAGATACCGTATTGAGTTGTACATTGATCGCTGTTCGATTTATTGCTTCGATTGCTAATTCAATACTTTGTCCTGGTGTAGCAGAAGCATCATCCGCAACCGCTTCTATATATAAACCTAAACAAGCTTTAATCAATTCTTTGGTTTCCGCTAATTTGATGTCTTTCCAATATCCATCTTTTAATTGCTGAATCTTTTTATACACTTCAATTAAATCCGGCACACTTCCTGCGGGGTCGTCATGTTTAAATTTCTGGTCAATCTCTGCCACCATTTTTCCAATAGGAGCACCGTTGTTAACACGTGACCAGGTGGTATTGATTCCTACAAACGGATTTTCCTTGGTTTTAGGCATATCCCCTTTTAATAATTCCAGGTATTCACTTTGAGAACCACGATTTCCAGTAGAACCAAAACCCTGACATTTATGCATCGATCGCGCTTCCGCCGCAATCTCATTATTTGATTTTCCTTTTAAAGGATAAAAGGTGCCAACGTCCACACTTAGCATTTTCGATTTATCTGCTTTTGCAAACTTTTCACGACTTCCATAAAACCACCAGGAGGTATTAAAAAATAATCGCTGCGGTTGCCAGACGTCTACATACTTTAATTGCTCCGGATAAACGTTTGGATCTCCTGCCATTTCAAAAGCTTCAAAAGAAAGCATGGCTGAAGAAGTATGATGACCATGTGTTCGACCTGGCGAGCGATGATCAAATCGATTAACGATCACATCTGGTCTGAATTTACGAATCGCCCAAATGACATCCGCCATCACCTCTTTTTCATTCCATATCGCCAAGGTCTCATCAGGATGCTTGGAGTAGCCAAAATCATTCGCTCGGGTAAACATTTGCGTTCCACCATCAACTCGTCTTGCTCCTAATAACTCCTGCGTTCGAATCACGCCTAATAGCTCCCGAATTTCCGGACCGATCAGATTCTGACCACCATCACCCCGTGTCAAAGACAAATATCCAGTATTCATTCGAAGGTGATTGGACATATAGGCAATCAATCGGGTATTTTCATCATCTGGATGAGCGGCAAGGTATAAAGCAGTTCCTAGTACATTCAAACGTTTTATACCATCATGAATATCAGAGGAAGTTGGTTTCTCAGGTGCTTGAGCCTCTATTGTATTTCCAATGAAAGCAAGGCTTAATAAGAGTAAAAATGTGTATCTTTTTATCATAAAAATCGTAATTATTCTTTTACAAAAAGTTCCTAAAAGTACGAACTATAAACAAAAAACAGGGGAATAAGTTAATCTTTGAGTGTATTTTAATCCTCTCTCTGATATACTTGTTAAAATCCTGACTTTTAAAATGATAAATCTACTTTATAAAGCTTGGTTTTAAATTTGCATAATTTAGCTTTGACTATGAATCAGCATAATAGTAAATATAACAGATTGAGCATTATTTCTCCTTTGTTATAACTAGTTATTAACAGGTTAAGTGCCTAATCAAAACAAAAAATAGTAGTTTTGTCTAGCGTTTTTATATAACAATCAATCACAAATAGCGGAAAAAGAGCATGAGCGAGAATAATAAATATATTTGTATCCATGGCCACTTTTATCAACCACCGAGAGAAAATGCCTGGTTAGAATTTGTAGAATTACAGGACAGCGCCAATCCCTTCCATGATTGGAACGAACGAATTAATTTTGAATGTTATGCACCTAATTCTGCTGCTCGAATATTGGATGATGAAGGTTTTATAAAAAAGATTTATAACAACTATACTCGAATCAGTCATAATTTTGGTCCGACCTTGTTGAGCTGGATGGAAAAAGCAGATCCATCAACTTATCATGCCATTCTTCAATCTGATCAAAAATCAATGGAGCGTTTTAATGGTCATGGATCTGCCATCGCGCAGGCACATAGTCACCTGATATTACCATTGGCAAATGAACGAGACAAGCATACACAGATTATATGGGGTATCCGCGATTTTGAATATCGTTATGGTCGAAAGCCTGAAGGAATGTGGCTTGCTGAGACAGCCGCAAACACGGATAGCCTGGAAGCTTTGGCAGCAAATGGAATAAAATATACTATTCTTGCTCCTAGACAAGCAAAAGCATTCCGAAAAATTGGCGATAAAAATTGGACAGAGGCAGGTATAGATCCTCGTCGTCCTTATCGTTTCAATCTCCCATCCGGCAAAAGTATTGCCCTCTTTTTTTATGATGGAAATATGTCTCAAGAGGTCGCTTTTAAAGGCATTTTAAATAATGGGAAAAACTTCGCGAATAAACTCCTGGAAGGTTTTGATGACCGAGACGAACCTCAATTAGTTCATATTGCAACCGATGGAGAAAGCTATGGTCATCATCATCGATTTGGTGAAATGGCATTGGCAGATTGTTTAAATAATATTGAAGAATCGGACAGTGCAACCATTATAAACTACGGTGCTTATTTAGAAAAATTCCCTCCAACCTACGAGGCGCAAATTCATGAAAACAGTTCCTGGTCTTGTGCACATGGCGTAGAACGCTGGCGTTCGGATTGTGGTTGTAACGCCGGAGGACGAGGCGACTGGAATCAACAGTGGCGAAAACCACTTCGCGACACCCTTAATTGGCTTCGTGATAAATTGGTCCCGGTTTTTGAAAAAGAAAGTAAAAAAATCCTAAAAGATCCCTGGAAAGCCAGAAACGATTATATCGATGTCATATTGAATCGCAATCACCATACAGTTGATTATTTTATTCAGGCACATTGCAAAGCACATCCTTCAGATACAGACAAAACCAAGCTGCTTCGACTGATGGAAATGCAGCGACATGCGATGCTTATGTATACAAGCTGTGGTTGGTTTTTTGATGAAGTATCTGGATTAGAGACCAATCAAATCCTTCAATATGCTTTACGGGCTATTAGCTATGCTAATCAGATTACAGGTAAAGATTTGCATCCTGAATTTTTGAAAAAACTAAAAGCTATTCCTAGTAATGTATATGAAAATGGAGGTTTTGCTTATGAGAAATATGTACTACCAGCAGAGGTAGCTTTGGATCGCGCCGGTATGCATTTTGCTATTGCTTCTTTGTTTGAAAAAAATCCGGAAGAATTATCGCTTTTCAATTATAAAGTAAAAAATGAAGTTTTCGATCGTATTGATGCTGGTATTCAACGGCTAGCCATCGGACGAACAACCTTGAGATCTACCGTTACTTATTCTAATAAACAGTTTAGCTTTGCAGTGCTTTATCTCGGCCAGCAAAATATGATCGGAAATATTTCGATCGATATGGACATGGATACTTTTAAAGAGATGCATCACAAAATGACAACCGCATTTAAAAACACCAATCTTGGTGATGTCATTGCATTGATGCAGGAATATTTTGGTCCAAAAAAATATACGATCTGGCATTTATTTAGAGATGAAAAGAGAAAAATCTTACAACAAATTACAGAGAAGAGTCTCAAGCAAGCAGAGAATACTTTTAGAGAAATTTATAACGACAATTATCAGTTGATGACGGGTATTCAAAATAGCGGCATCCCTGTTCCAGCCACCTATACGGACGCTGTACAAAATGTCGTTAATACTGATTTGCATACACTGTTCCAACAAGAAGAAATCAATCTTAAGCTTCTAACCAGGCTAGCTATTGAGATTCAAAAATGGCAAATCCCCATTAATGATAAAGCTTCTTTAGAGCATAAAGCCGGCGAAGCCATCTTGCGTTCTCTACGTAAACTTGGTACCACAGATGTTGACATCAAAAGTCTCAAGAAATTAAATGCCGTATTTGAAATTCTTCAATCATTAGACCTTTCGCCAAATATTTGGAAAAGCCAAAATTATTATTTCGCTATCATGAAAGGTTTTCAAAAAGGAGAATGGGTGTTTAGTAATAAAGACTGGGATCAAGAAGTTAAAAAACTTGGCGATTTCCTTCGGGTGCGTGTGCACCAACATGAATCTGCTACGATATCTTGATTCGGTGTTCGGTATTGGGTTTTCGGTTTTTCGAACGCCGAATACCGAAACCCCAATACCGAATTATTTCTTTTCATTCCTTCGAAAGGACTTGCTCACCTTAGCTACCGAACCACTTTACCTTCTTAACTATATGTCCGCATCATAACAATTGCAAAAAACCTGTAATTGATTGTATATACTTCTGTGATATTTACCCTCTCTCATTGGTTTACCTTTGTGTCGTCAAAACGATATTGATTTTTTAAGACTTTAAAATTTAACCCAATGAAAAATTACCTTTTAATCCTAATCACATCTATCGGCCTATTTTCTGGGTGTATTGAGGACGATATAATAGATGATTTCGTACCTGCAAGGCTTAGTATTATAAATCCTATTGATAGTTTACAAATTGACGATCAATACCAATTTGAGATAGCATTTTTTAATAATGTCGGCGAAGCGGAGGACCGGGCAGCAATGTGGGAGAGTTCGGACCAATCTATAATCACCATTGATCAACAAGGATTGGCAACAGCGATCGATACAGGACAAGCAACAGTAACTACTAGTATCATTATGGAAGATAATACGATCGTAGAGGATCAAATAACCTTTCAGGTTTCACAATCCCCAACTGTTGTTACAGAACAAGAAACAGAGCGTAGTGGAGTAATTCAAACGACTACTTTTTATACTTTAGAAGGAGACTTTATCTTAAGTGAGAATGGTTCCGGCGGATTGACCTTATCCATTGCTGATAATTATGCTGCATCTTCAGGCTTACCGGGACTTTATGTATACCTCACCAACAATCCTAATTCGATTGGTGGCGCTTTAGAAATTAGTAAAGTAACCATCTTCCAGGGAGCACACGAATATGACATTCCTAATGCAGGCCTAAATGATTATAGCCATTTATTATTTTTCTGTAAACCTTTTAGTGTAAAAGTTGGAGACGCGGAGATTGAATAAGTAGAACCGGTGCTTATCATTTTTAAAAACCTTTTAAACAATAATACAATGTTCAATATTAAAAATAGTATCCCATTTTTCATCATCCTTTTCTTAAGTACCAATGTATTTGCAGGTGGAGGATGGCCACAACCGAAAGGCAAAGGATATTTTAAATTATTCCAATGGTGGGTGGTAGCAGATCAGCATTTTACTGATTTAGGACTTATTGACCCAAATGTTACCAATGGTATTTTCAATACTGGCGTTTATGGTGAATACGGCTTTACAGACCGTATAACAGGAATCGCTTACGTTCCTTTTTATAGTCGCGCTTATTTTAATAATGTAGTTTCTGGAACAACTGGTGAAATTATCGAACCGGGAGAATCCATTAATAGTTTCGGAGATACTGAAATAGGAATCAAGTATGGCATCACGTTAAACAAACCGATTGCTTTAAGTGCTACTTTGAAATTTGGTATTCCATTAGGAAATAATGCGGGAGGTGCTACTGGTCGTTTACAAACGGGCGATGGAGAGTTTAATCAATTGATTCAGTTGGACGCTGGTGCAGGATATAAAATTGGAAAAGTCGGAGCCTATGCAAATGCTTATGCAGGTTTTAATAATCGATCAAATGGTTTTAGCGATGAGTTTCATTATGGAATTGAAACCGGAGCCAATTTATTCGATAAAAAATTAACCGCCATTGTCCGATTCTATGGGATTAAATCATTTAAAAACGGAGATCTTGGTGACCAGGTAAATAGCACGAGTATATTCGCAAACAATAGTGAACATTTTACTTTTTCACCAGAACTTGCTTTTAACATCAATAAGAAATGGGGCGTATCTGCGACGTATGCAACCGCATTATCCGGAAGGATTATCTTTGCAAGTCCTTCTTACTCCGTCGGTGTATTCGTCAATATATAATTTGTCATTAGGGTATACAAATGTTTGGTCGTATTCTGTCCTTCGTAAATACCATGCGAACGATTAGGATAGGCCATCATTTGAAACTGTTTATTATGCTTGATTAATTCATTGATTAAAACTTCGCTATTTTGATAATGCACATTATCGTCTCCAGTCCCATGAATCAAGAGTAAATTTCCTTCCAGATTTTTTGCGTAGGTTACGGCGGAACCTTCAATAAATTCT
>CAYXQH010000129.1:0-11666 GCA_964467425.1 uncultured Saprospiraceae bacterium | reverse complement strand
TACCACCTGCAACAACTGATGGAGAAAGGTCACCCACTCTCTCAATTTCGTTAAAGGCACCAATCATCCCGATTACTGTCCCCATGAAACCAAGCATCGGTGCAATCGCGATAAAAAGAGAAATCCAAACTAATCCTTTTTCAAGATTACCCATTTGGACAGATCCATAAGAGACAATAGCTTTTTCAACGGCTTCTGGCCCTTGTCCTGCATTTTTCAACCCTTCATAAAGTACTGAAGCAGTAGGTCCTTGAGTAGATTTAGCAACTTCCATTGCACCATTGATATCTCCAGCTTTTAGATTTTCATCAATTCTGGTCAATAGCTTGTCCGTGTTCGCACTTGCAATATTAAGTGTAATAATTCGCTCAATACAAAATGCTAATCCAAGAATTAAACATACCAATACGAAGCTCATAAAGATCCAGCCACCATCGATAAATTGTTGTTTTAATACTTGATAACCAGTTGCTGTTGATTCAGTAGCTTCTGGATCTTGTGCTAATAGTTCGGTTGCTCCTGAAATCATTGCAATACCGAATACAAGCATGAGTGCTAATAATTTTCGCATAATCAAAAAGGTTTTACGAATGTTTTAAATTTGTTAGTTAGAAAATATGTTTGTTTTTAAAAGGCATAGCCTTTCAAAACTTTTTGCTGTTTTAAACCTTAATCGTTGAAGGTTTGAGGAATAAGTAAAGTCTCTTTTATAGTCTTGATTGTAAGCTTTTATTCCTACTCCATAATTTACATTGCGGAGAAGGAGGGATTCGAACCCCCGGTACGCTTTTGACGCACACACGCTTTCCAAGCGTGCCTCTTAAGCCACTCGAGCACTTCTCCTAATGAGTATTTGAGATGAACCCAAAAGAATACATAAAAGCATTATAAAAAAGGGAATACGTTCAACCCCTAGCAAACACAAAAATTGTAAATTAAAGTAACTTTTCAAAATTTTTTGAGGAAACATACCAATAATCGCTAATATTTATTCGCAAAAATGAAACATTTCCGTTTTATTATGACATCCAATCTGAAATTATCCTCTTTTTTGGAAGATTCTTTCGGCATTTTCTGTCGTATGCACTGAAACGTCATCCAGTGTCATTTCTTTTATAGATGCTAATTTTTCAGCAATTTGGCGTATGTAAGCACTTTCATTTCTTTTTCCACGGAAAGGACTTGGTGCCAAATAAGGCGCATCTGTTTCTAAAACCAAATGCTTCAGGTTGATTTCTGCCATCGTCTTTGCCAGTCCAGATTTTTTGAACGTCAGAACACCTCCTATCCCTAAATAAAATCCGACATCAATAATTCGTTTCGCTTGATCGACGCTTCCTCCGAAGCAATGAAAAATTCCGTTCAAGTTGCCATCTTGTTCTTCTTCAACAATCTTTATTGTCAAATCTAAAGAATCTCTGGAATGGATGACAAATGGAATTTTTAATTCTTTTGCCCAATTAATTTGAATTCGAAAGGCTTTTATTTGTTCTTCAGCAAATGTCTTATCCCAATACAAATCAATTCCAATTTCGCCAACACCAACAAAAGCTCTTTTTTTCAACCACTCTTCCGCAATTTTTAATTCCTTCTCATAATCCGCCTTTATAGAACAGGGGTGTACCCCCATCATCGGAAAACAATCCTCCGGGTGTTTGGCTTCTAAGTCCAACATTTGATCAATGGTAGTACTATCAATATTGGGAAGGTAAAAGCCTTCAATATTTTCTGCACGTGCCCGATCCAACATCTCTTCTCGATCTTCATCAAATTGCTCAACATACAAATGTGCATGTGTATCAATAAACTTCATTCTGATATTAAGGCTTTTGTTACAGACAAATGTAAATATTTAGTTTTGTTTTATTTAATAAGTAGCAATACTTCTTTATAAATATAGATGCAAAAAAAGTAAAGTGGATTGATCATAATAATTGGATGGTACATTTATATGTATGAATAGGTAGTCTTACTGTGTAAAAAGACCATAAAGAAAGCATTTCCTTTTTCTCCTTTTAAAAATAAAGCCTAGCTTTAGGTTTTTAAAAACAGACGTCCAGGCAAATCAAAAAGGTTTTAAAAATGGCCAAAAAGTATTATGTAGTTTGGGAAGGTAATAATATTGGGATATTTGACTCTTGGGCAAAGTGTCAATTACAAATCAAAGGATATCCTAATGCCAAATACAAATCCTTTAAAACGAAGGAAGCAGCAGAAGCTGCATTTCACGGTAACTTTTCTGATTTCATTAGTACCAATTCTAAAAAAGCGAAACCAGCGATAAGTGAAACTGCTCGTGCTGCTATAAATTGGAAAAGTATTGCTGTTGATGCTGCATGTAGTGGCAATCCGGGAGATTTAGAATATCGTGGGGTCGACACCGCAACAAAAGATGAACTTTTTAAGATTGGTGTATTTAGACAGGGCACTAACAATGTGGGTGAATTTCTGGCTCTTGTACATGGGCTCGCTTATTTACAACAACATAAAAAATTTGATCTTCCTATCTACTCTGACTCCAGAACAGCGATGGCCTGGGTTCGAAATAAAAAGGTGAAAACGAGTCTTAAAAAGACCAGAGCTAATAAAAAGTTGTTTGAACTCATAGCTCGTGGGGAATCATGGCTCAAAAAAAATACCTGGAAAAATCCAATTCTTAAGTGGGATACAAAAGCATGGGGAGAAATTCCTGCTGATTTCGGTCGAAAATAAAATTCCAAACAATCTTACGGTTCTTAAACTTGGTACAGAATTAGAAGTAGTTCTAGTACCAAACTAATTAATTAAGCACATCTCTCCTTTTCAAAGCTATTCTGAAGGCATAACCATCATCATTATTGTGTAAAACTAAGAGGTTTTAAAAATGGCTCAAAAAACACCAATTGAGAAGATGGCGCCTATTCGAGAGTATAATATCAATTATCTTAAATCAAAATTGCTGACTAATTTTTTCTTGTTTGCAATTATCGGTTTTATACTTTTAAAAATAGTAGCTTTATTAGGGTTTGAGGAGGTAACTTTTCCCTTTTTCCTAGCCGCTGCATGTATTACTATTCAGTATCTTATTTTCAGAAAATTTAAAAACGTTACTTTTTCTGCTAACCTTATCATTTTATCTATTTGTATTCCTTTAGTAGATGAAACCTTAAAGACAGGTGGGCTATACTCAGATAATCTATTGTATTTTTTGATTATCACTCCAGCGTCTATCTTACTTCTTGATATTAAGCAAACCATTGGATGGTCTATTTTGTGCTTAATATTTGTATTTGTCTTATTTCAAATGGAACAGAGTAATCCTGGCTATTATTTCAAAGACGCTAATTTCGATATGCTCTATTATTTTAATGCCGTCTTTTGGCTCTTTGTATTGGTTTCCAGTTTTATGATTACCTCAGGTATTGTTTTAGAAAATACTTTTAAAAAATTACGAGCTCAAAAGAAGCAATTGATCGAACAGCAAGACTCTCTCTTGGCAGTAAACAATAAATTAAAAGATGCTGAGCAGTCATTGAGACAATCCAATCAAACATTAGAACGCTTTGCTTATGCTACTTCTCATGATTTAAAACAACCTGTCCGAACAATGTCGAGTTTTGCAAAGCTAGCAGACAAACGAATTCGTCAACTCGGTATAAATGATGAACATGTAGAAGAATACCTTGGCTTTATTCATTCAGAAGGTCAGAACATGAACTTATTGATAGAACAGTTGATGGAGTTTGCAAAGGTAAAAAGTAATAAAAAGGTACATGCTGATCCAATCAATGTTAAAGATTTAATAGAACTCATTTCGCTTCAGCTAAATGTTTCGAATGAATACCCAAATACAAAATTCGTAGTGGATTTAAATGATTTAATTTTACTTGGTCATCCTCCGCGTATACGACAACTATTTCAAAACTTAATCTCTAACGCTTTGAAATTTAGTGCAAAGTCTCCTCATCCAGAAGTTTCAATTCTAAGTATGGAAAAAGAAGACGAACATTGGTTTTGTGTTCGAGATAATGGAATTGGTATTTGTAAGGAAAACCATAGAAAGGTATTTGATGTCTTCACTAAACTACATAATCCAAAAGATTATATGGGGACAGGTATTGGTCTTTCGACTTGCAAAGAAATCATCGACCAACACAAAGGTAGAATTTGGGTAGAATCCGAATCAGGAGAAGGTTGTAGTTTTTACTTTAGCTTTCCGAAAAACATTGTACAGGTTGGTAAAAACTTCTTGGAAGTACTCAACAACTAAATGCTTATTTGGATCTTACAAATTTCATTTTATAATCACATTCGATATCTCCCTTTTTGACTTTTTCAAGTCTTCGTTTCAGCAATCTTCTTTTAAGAGGCTTGAGATGTTCTGTAAATAAAATGCCATCGATGTGATCATATTCGTGTTGAATAACTCTAGCATGAATACCACTAAAAACTTCGATTTTCTCTTCGAAGTTTTCATCTAAATATTTCAATTTAATCTGAGCCGGGCGTTTTACATCTCCTCTAATATCAGGTATGCTTAGACAACCTTCTTCATAGTCCCAAGGCGTTCCACCTTCTTCAATTTTTTCTGCATTTATAAATGCTCTACGAACACCCTCTGATTCTTTTCCTTCTTCCATTGCTTGTACCGTGTCAATTAAAAAAAGACGAATCGACTTCCCAATCTGAGGTGCTGCCAAACCTATTCCTTGAGCATAATACATGGTTTCCCACATATTCTTAATAAGCTCGTCTAGTCCTTCATAATCCTTAGTTATGGGTTCAGCCATTTTTTTTAATACTGGTTGACCTAAAGCGTATATTGGTAAAACCATTCTTGCGTTTTTAATAAAAAAGGAGATCAACAATCAGATATGTCACTCCCGAAGTTTTATGAATTTAAAATTTATTTCTTCTTGCTTCCATGTATCCCTGCAAAATCAAAATGGCAGCTACTTTATCAACCAAGCCTTTATCTTGTCGCTTTTTCTTTTTAGCGCCACTTTGCAAAATAATTCGTTTTGCATCTTCTGAAGTAAAACGTTCATCATACGTTTCAACTAAAATATCTGGAAAAAGTTTTTGAAATGCCTTAATAAAAAGCTCCACTTTATCAGCAATTTGAGCTGGTTGTCCATCCAAATGCATAGGCATTCCCACTACTAAGGTTTCAACTTCTTCCTCTGCTATATATTTTTTTAGAAAATCAAAAATGGTATTCGTCGGAATAGTATCCAATCCATTGGCTATTATTTGTAATGGATCAGAGACTGCAACTCCTACCCTCTTTGTACCGTAATCTATCGCTAATATTCTTGCCACGGCGCAAATATAAGAATTAATGTAAGTTATAATTCATTCTTAAGCTTAGTAATACTTCTACTATAGAATACACTTGCCTAAAAAAAGCAATCCCCCTTCACACTTTAGTGAAGAGGGACTATCCCAAAACCGTTTTAAAATAAATCTCTAAACAGTTACCATTAATATAATTACCCAATTCTTTATTCGTACTAGACGCAAAAAATTACTCAATGAGGACTAGGAACAATTGGTTCCAATCCGCATACAAAATCAATATTTCAATTCTTTTTGCTAAGTCAGACAGATAAGCGAAAAACATCGGTTGCTACCGATATTAATTTTTCGAACGACTTAAATTATAAGGCTAGACGCATAGATTCTAAGCGTATAAAATAAATTCTTTCCAGAAAATTGAAGAGGAAAATAGGAATGCTATTTTTTAGAAAAGCTGGTTGTAATGTTCATGTAAAAAGTAATCCTCTCAATTTTTATAAATAAGGAAAGTGGATTATTTTATCATATAATTTGATGTTTCGGTAATGGAATTATAATCTGTCTTTGTTTCGCATATAGCTTTAAACTATACGCATTGCAAATATACACTATATATCTTGAGCCATTATACCCCAAAAATGGTATTTTAAATAATATAATTTAACATATTACAATATAATTTATCTATAAAGACTTTTCACTCTTCAATTAAACTACATTTGGCGATATAATTCCGTGGTTTATAGAAGATTTCATATATCAAAAAACACACTTCATGGACCGTTCTAATAAACATTTTCAGGTTGAAAAAAGCCAGAAGGTTTTCAAAAAAACAATGTCTCAAAAAAGGAAATAAAAAACACTTTCTAAATAAATTAGAAAGTGTTTTTTATTAATTCGTTATAAGATAAATAAGACGATTACTTATCTTTTTATGAACTTCTTCGTAAGAATCTGATCTTGTAACTCTAAGGTAATTACATAGGTTCCAGGAGCAAAGTTTTCAATAATTAAACTTGAATTATTTATTCCTTTTGCTGCTGTCTCAATAGAGCTTAATACCTCTTTACCAAGTACATCGAAGATTCGAATGGTTGCTCTCTGTTCAAGGTTCGATTTATACGCAATGTTCAACTGATTTTCAGCTGGGTTAGGACTTAATGCCAGCGCATTAGCCTCTACGTTAACCGAAGCTCCTTGCTCATTTGTATTTAATCCAGTCTGACCAGGAGCATTGATCGATAATGGACCTTTTACCCAAGCTAAGGTTACTGCTGTAGTGGTTCTACCACAGTGATCCGTTGCAGTCCAGGTACG
The DNA here is from genome assembly GCA_964467425.1 of uncultured Saprospiraceae bacterium. Lineage (GTDB taxonomy): Bacteria > Bacteroidota > Bacteroidia > Chitinophagales > Saprospiraceae > JAHDHW01. The sequence goes on along the minus strand of CAYXQH010000129.1, from coordinate 5,072 downwards.
AATGATATCATAACCATATCCGTTTCCACAATCTTCTGGATCCGTGTTGAATTCATCTTCAAAAGTAATCACTACATTTGGATCACAATCATCTACTGCTATAGCATCCGGGATAACAGGATCACCATCTGCGCAATAGAAAGTTAGATCAGTAGGTACAAAAGTAAATTCCGGTCCTCCTGTATCTGGACCTACCCATACTACGACATCAACACAAGCCGTATTCCCACATTGATCTGTAGCAGTATATTTTCTAACATAAGCTGCACCTTCATCACATATATCACCATTTGGTGCTTCTTCAACATAGGTTAAAGTTACATCTCCACAATTATCTTCAGCAATTGGATCCTCAAAATCAAATGGAGGTAAAGCACAAGTAATATCTAATACTGGTGGAACATAAGTGAAGACTGGAGCTATGGTATCTATAAGTCTCTTAGTTTGTGAAATCATCGCAGAATTTCCACAATCATCCATTGCTGTCCAGGTTCTTGTAATTGTTGAATCACAAGCAGTTCCAGAACCAGAATCCATAAATGTAATCGTTACTCCATTTCCACAAGCATCTTCTGCTTCAACATCATCAAACATTAATGGCCCACATTCCACTGTCATATCTTGTGGCATTGAGGTAAACTCCGGAGCCTCATTATCATCTAGTGTTGCAGTTGTCATTGCAGTAGCAGTATTTCCACATTCATCTTCTGCAGTCCAGGTTCTTGTAATTGTTTTATTACAATCAGTGAATCCTGAAGATTCAACATCCATGAATGTAATGGTAACATCACTACAAGCGTCTTCTGCTATAGCCAAACCGAAGTCTACATCTTCTCCACAATCGAGCGTTACATCTCCAGGTACAAAAGTAAATACAGGTGGTGTATTATCTTCTACATAAATTCTCTGACTAATGACTGCCAAATTTCCACAACCGTCAATAGCTGACCAAGTTCTCTTAATTACATATTCACCAGGACATGGTCCATCTGTCTGAACATCTTCTACTTCAGTATGCAAACCATTTTCGCAGTCAGGAAATTCTAAATTGACATAAATACATAGATCAAAACCAATTGAATCACCAGGACCTATCTCCACTAATAGTCTTCCATCACCTGCAATTGAAACTTCCGCATCAATAGTTGAAGAAGGATCTAAAGAAGCTGAAATGGGTTGGTTAGTTGTTGATCCAAGATCAAAATAATATCTATCAAATCTTCCATCAGGAAGAGTTGTTGGTGCAACTACCGCATTATCACTATAGCATAAACTAATACCAGTTGCCATTACATCAACATCATAAACACCGGCAAAATTAGAGTATTCAACTCCTCCATCTACAACCGAAGCCATTGGAGCAACAAATTGAAATTCAACTCCCATAGTTACCACGTCATCCTGAAATGTATTTTCCAAATCAATCGATGCCCCCATTAAAGAACAAGAAGGTGCTGCTGGTGGGTGACCACCACAGTTATCGGTCCATTCTGGAGCCGGTGAAAAAACAGGTGTTTCATCACACTCAATAGTAATATCCTGTGGAGTATAACTCGGTGTTGGAGCTACATCATCTAAATAAGTTATTGTTTGAGTTGCCGTTGCTGTATTACCACATTCATCGGTTGCAGTCCAGGTTCGTGTTGTACTTCCATCACAAATGGTTCCCGTTGTAGTATCTACATGTGTAATAGTAGCTGTACCACAATCATCTTCTGCAGTTGGAGTTCCAAACATTGCCATACCACCACATTCAATAGTCGCATCATCTGGTACTGAAGTAAATACTGGATCAACATCATCAACTATAGTAAAAGTTGCAGGATCTGTCATAGCAACATTTCCACAATCATCTTTGGCAAGGAAAACAACCGTTACAGAACCTGTCTGTCCACAACCGTCGCTTAATTCAGGATCCATTGGATCAGTCATCCAATATATATTAGTACCACACTCATCAATTGCTGTAGCACCACCATTATCTGCTAACCAGTCATCTAATAAGCCCAGAGCATTTTGTCCCCAGCTTACCGTCATATCAGAAGGCTGATCAATAATAATTGGAGGATGACAATCAATTAATTCGAAAGAAGCAGTAGTAGAAACTGACCATCCACATCCGTCTGTAGCTACAAAAGTCACTTCAATATCGTGACAAGCCAGCGGCAGTTGAGGGTTAGCAGGAATAGTAGACCAGGATACATTTGAGCATGCGTCTTCTACCACAGCTCCACCTTGTGAATTCAACCAATCTTGAAAATCTCCCATTGTATTATAACTACATACAGCAAGCAAGTCTTCAGCTTCTTTAATGACAACAGGCTCTTCATGATCTAAAACAAATACTGTTGCAGTACAAGTATTTGTTCTTCCACAAGCATCCGTTACAAAAAAGGTTACTGTTTGAAATCCACTTGGACAAGGACCATTAATCCAGTTAGGATTGTAGGTATTAAATTGATTCATTCCGATCAATCCACATGTCGTTTGTGCTTGAACTGAATTCAACCAATAATCGATGTATATATCATTATTCGGATCACCACAATCCAGGTATAAATCCATTGGGCATTCAATAATTGGTCCTTCATTTTCTATGACCCAAGTTTGGGAACAAGATGCAGAAAAGCCGCAATCATCGTTTACAGTATAAGTAACCGTATAGGTAGCACCAGGACAATTTCCCTGGCCTCCAGAGATTAATACAGGATCACCAATTGTTAAGGTATACCCAGTTGCACAATCAGATTCAATTTCTACCATGTTTTCGCTTGGATCTATACAAGGAGAACAATCTGTAGGTACAAAAGGATAAAGACAATTAATCGATGTCTGTGCACCAATTGTCCCTCCAAACAGAAAAAAACCAAAAAGAAACAACAGCCATCCTCGTTTTGAGTTTGTTCTGTTTTTTCTTCGAAGAGTAAACGTTTTCAACATTGCTATAGTTTTTAATAATTTCAGAAATAGGGTGAATGCTAAATAGTTAGGCTCACCATAATATGTTTAATTATGAATAAAATCAGTCTATGAGAAACAATTGAATTCGGAAATTGGGTTTAACTAGAAGGTGGTTGTGGAGTCTATTAAATTCAGGTATAATAACACTGTATAGTCAGTAAAGATATAAAATTAATATTGAAAAAAAGAACATAAAATAATTTGAATTCACCTGACATTTTTAAGACGAGGTCAAGTAAAAAAGTAACATAAACAGGAGTAAAATATTTACATTTTATTTAATAAAAAGAAAAGTGTTCTTTCCTTAGGCAAATTTTCACAGCAAGGATCATGATTTAAAAATCAAAAATGCGGTGATTTAAATAAAATTTCTGATTGAAAACGAATAGATAGATAAATATACATTGGATTGGTAAAAGAAGTGAGCGGAATATTCTTCTTTATATAGAATAGGGGAATAAAAAAAGCCCCCCTCCAACTTCGCACGGAGAGAGGCCATCCCAAAAACCGATTTTAAAGCATTTTTAAAATTGGGTTCTGAGCATTTTATTACTAGATATTCAACTGTGTTTTAGGAGAAGGGAGAAACCCTTTTGGGGCTCCACCCTTCTACACAATTGAAACAATCCAATTACTTAATAAGAATCATCTTCTTAGTAGCTGAATCATTTTCAGTATCAAGTTGGTAGTAAAGTACACCTGTACCAGCAAGCTCGCCACGGTTAAGAGTTACCTCATTATAACCTTGTGCGAATTCACCTTCTACTACTCGTAGAACTTTTCCTGAAACATCATAAACAGTCAATGTAGCGAAACCAGCTTCTGGTAAGTTGAAGCTAACATTCGTTTCATCTTTGAACGGGTTAGGTTGGTTCTGGTAAAGTTCAAACTCACCAGCAGCAACTACACCGTTTTCAGTATCAAATTCAACATTAAGATCTAATACACCAACATTGTCATAAGCTTCTGCTTTAGTGTATCGAGAGTTAATGCTTAATACATCGCTTACATTAGCATTGCTGTTAGCAGTGAATGTAACGCTGAATAATACAGCATCTTTATCCATTGTAACTGCAGTACCATTATTCCAACTTGCAGTGATAATACCTTCGTTGACCATAGTCGTACCGAAGTTAGCATCCGTTAAGTTAGTTAAAGCACCTGCTTCAATTCCTTCGAATTCAACAACACTGTTGTCAAAACCAAGAGTGAATTGGTATCCAAATACTTCAGCAAAATCATTAGAAGTAAAATCTACAGTGTAGGTTTGACCTGCTTTCATTTCCTGATCTAGGATACTTAAAGTCAACGCTCCTTCAGAACGATCATCACTTTCACCAACAAGTCCGTTTGGAGATGCACTACAGTTAACATCACCAATCTTCATTGCGATAAAGTTTGCATCCATAACATCAACAGTTAATCCGTTTTCAGAGAACACTTCTGGGAAGGAGAACTCAAATGGATCAAGTGGGTTAGGGAATACAAAGTCAGACTCAACAAATCTCCAAGACGTATTGTTTTGGAAGTCTGTATCGATGAATAAGATCAATCGTTGCAAGTGAACCATATCAATAGCACTTACATTACCATCATGGTTAATATCTGCAGAGATGATTTTGTATGGAGAAGGCAACAATTCAATATTTAGAATATGTCGGCTAATCTTAACAAGGTCTAATGTAGATACACCATTCATTGGGTTGATGTCTTTTCCAGGAGTAACTACGTAGTTACCACCTTGAGCAAGACCTGGGAAACCATATTCACCAGAGTTACTTGGCATGTCGTAATCAATATCCGGTACACCAGGAGCGTTACCAGTAATTGCGATCATTGCGTTATCAACCATTTGAGCTTCTTCTGTTTCTAGATCTCCAGCTATTTCTAGCGTTTGACCAGTACAGAAAGGAGCAAGGTTATCCTGAACTAAGATGTATGTAGAAACATACGCCCAGTTACCGTTTACATCAAGAATCCAAACATCCACAGTGTTAGTACCTAAGTCACCAGCACCAGAGAAAGTCCAGTTAGCAGCAGCATTTGCAGGAGGAGTAGTTTGACCAGGTCCTTGAGAAGGAGAAACAACTCTCCACTCTTGGATACCACAG
>CAYXQH010000128.1:0-11781 GCA_964467425.1 uncultured Saprospiraceae bacterium | reverse complement strand
TACATCCAATCATCAGCAAAACCACTATCTGTCATATCTACTTCTTGAACAACATCATCCATCCCCTCTCTCATTATGGTTACGGTTAGTAAATTACCAATTGCTCTAATCTCGTAGCTAAACTGTTCACCTAAAGCAACTCCATCTACTGGATCGGGTGCATTATTAGCTCTGCTACCAATCATGTCGTACCACTGTTCAGGACCTGTAGTAGGTTCATGCGCAAAATAAATAGAACCCTTTGTGTTTCCAGGTAATTTGCGATAATATATTCTACAAGGTTCGTCATCAGAGGCATGTATTTGTCCGACAATAGTACGACCTACCTTAAAATCTTCATCAGAAGTCTCAGATACGTGATCCACGGCCACAGTGGCAGTCATTATACCATCTATTCCTCCAGCAGCTTCTTGATTGGCCATTGTGGAAGAAGAAAATACCCAGTTATTTTTATTTATTCCTTGAGTTGGTATACTGAAGTCTAATCTACGTATCATCTCTCTAAGCTCGTTTCTTGGATATGCGCTGCCTCCTGTCGCTCCATCATTAGGACACCAAAATACCATAGCGCCAGTAACCGGGTCAGTGTAGAACTCACCATCTACAGCATAGCCACCTGACAGTTGGTCTGCATCTCTCTCTTGCTGATTTGGTCGGGTAAGTTTCCAATATGTAAGATCGAAATTTCCACCTGGTGGAAGGTCTGGATCTAATTGTGCTGATGCGGCAGAACTAACAAATACATTCAATGCTAACAGCAGCAATATAGATAGAGCGTATGAATGAGTATAAGAGAATTCAATTTGTTCTAAACCTAAGAATCGAAATTTAGACGATGCTTTCATATTTAAAGTTTTTGAAAAAGTCCATGAGAATACCAAAACTATGAATGAATAAATGCCCAATGAATTATAAAACCATTATAAAAAAGGAGCATTCGAGTACCATTCGATATTTTTTGGAGTTACTCAAAAAAATAAATTGGTCAACCAATTTTTAAAATTACAAAATATAATATTAACTTGCTATATATTTAGCCGACAAATCAGAAGTTTGAAACGATATTCCTTAGGAAATACAAAAGAGTCGTTATATCTCTTATACAACTTTAGATTTCTCATTGGATTTTACTATTTATTAATATAAAATAAAAGAGTCCTCTCCCTAATGGTAGAGGACTCTTTTATTTTTCATATTAACAACCCCTTAATTAGTAACCAGGATTTTGGGTCAAACTAGGGTTATTTGTAATTTCCAATGGAGGAATTGGTAGCAAGTAATCTCTGGAAGGATCAAAGTTTTGTGTGCCTTGTAGCTCTGTTTCGAAACCATTTGGTCCGAACACCTGATCTCCCATTTTTCTTCTGACTATGTCGTACCATCTTTTCTGCTCAAAGGCAAGCTCCAATCTTCTTTCCTCTAGTACATCAGCAACAGTGGCTCCTGAGATATCCGCAGGTACAGCACTTGGAGCAGAGCTTCCATCACCATTTCTTGCTCTTTGTCTAATCAGATTAATATATTGATCAGCATCTGGCGTATTACCAAGTTCAGCAGCAGCCTCAGCAGCAATTAAAAGTACCTCAGCAAAACGCATCAATTGATAATTAGAATGTGAATCTCTTCCACTAGTATTCGCTTGAGGCAAATCACCTGCCATTGCTGTATACTTGGAGATATGTGGGCGATTCGCATTACGACCGTCTAAGCTAGAAAATTGAGTATAAGGAATTACATTACCATTATTATCAACTGCCTCAGCATCAAAATTGACTTGCTTTCTGTAGTCATCATCATCCCAAGTATCAAATACTGCTTGAGCTGGTACCATAACAGACCATCCTCCTGAAGGGTAATAAGTTGCCTGACCGAAGAAGCCAGTAAAAGCAGCTAGATAATCTCTGGATTCATCATTAATATTGGTTCCAACGAAGTCTATTATAAAAATTGGCTCTAAAGAAAAATCAGTATTCTCCGCATGAAAGATATTACGGTAATCTGGCTCTAAAGCCAAGTTGTAAGTTCCTGCTTTATTGATAACATCAGTAGATTCATTATAGGCCATTTGATAGTCTCCTCTAGTGAGATAAACACTAGCAAGATAAGCCCCAGCGGCTGCTTTACCAGGAAGGGTTCTATTCGTCCGCGAATCTGGTAACCACTCTTTAGCAAATCTTAAATCTGAGATGATGCTTTCATATACAACATCCACAGATGTTCTTGGTGCTACTGATGCATCGGCAGTAGTCGTCGTCTCGTCCAAATATGGAACGTCTCCAAAAAGTCTGACCAAATGGTAGTAGGCAAAGGCTCTTATGAATCTTGCTTCAGCTTCTATCTCTTCCTTCACGCCTGCAGCTTGTTCTTCAAGTACTTCTAATTCTCGAAGGGTCTCGTTGGCACCTCTTACTACCTGATAAAGGCGGGGCCAGAAACTTCTTTCAGGATTGGAAGGATTTAAAATCAACGGATTACTAATTGAAACCGTAAATTGGTCGTGTTCAATTCTATCAGCATTAGTAGAAGGATTTCCTATATCTACCATATCTGATCGCAACATAGTTGTTAAGCCCAATCCTCTAGACATAAATGCTCTAGCATCTAAATGACCATATGCACCAGCAATAGTAGTCTGTACTGTTTGTAAATCGACGCTCCGTTCATCTGGCTCCAATTGACTTAATGCATCCTCTTCTAAATTAGAGCATCCTACAATTGATAAAGCAAATACCAACGTGAAAAGAAATTTGAATATTTTCATTTTAAAAACTTTTTATTGATTTAGAATTTCAAGTTGAGACCAAAAGTAAATGACATTAAATTAGGATAATTTCCATAATCATGTCCTTGAATAACATTATCATCTCCTCTCCTTTCGCCACCACTACCAAAGTAACTTACTTCTGGATCCAATCCAGAATAATTAGTGATGGTCAGTAAGTTCTGAGCACTAATAGATAGTCTTGCTGAACTGATTCCTGCATTTTGCAATAATCCAGTAGGCAATGTATAACCTAAAGCTATATTCTTAAGTCTTAAATAACTTCCGTCTTCAACAAAACGAGTTGAGCGCTCTCTTCCTCTGATAGCTGCTCGAGGTATATCAGTATCTGTGTTTTGTGGCGTCCAAGAATTTAATACATCTGTTACACCATTACTGTCACCGTTATATAATTGAACAGCTGTCAGATTGTAGATATCTCCACCAACAGCACCTTGAAAAAAGATATTTAGATCAAAATCTTTGTAAGATATAGTATTACCAATACCAAACGTGAAATCAGGATTTGGGTCACCGATAATCTGTCTGTCATTGTCATCAATCATTCCATCAAAGTTACCTTCTTCATCTGCTACTTCCGCGAACAATGGCTCTCCAGGTATTGGGTTTCCATCTCCATCGAAAGACACAGCTGCCAAAGCAGTCCCTTGAGGAATAGCACCACCCTGATATACACCTTGATAATCTAAACCCCAAAATTGACCAAGAGCCTCACCTTCACGTAAAATATATGTAGTAGCTCCAGAGAAATAACCAGGAGCACCACTACCAATGATTTCTGCTCCGCCAGATAAGGCTACTACTTCATTTCTATTTCTAGCGAAATTTAGATTAGTAGTCCATCTAAAATCATTTTTATTGATGTTGTTTGAAGTTATAGCAAACTCAAATCCACGATTATTAATAGAACCAACATTTCTAAGAACATCTAAATCCGTTGTCCCTAAGTAAAAATTTGAGGCTCTATCTATTGCTAAAAGGTCGTCCGTATCAATGTTGTAGTAGTCTGCACTAAACGTGATTCTATCTTCATATATACCAACATCCACACCTATATTTGTCTGAGCTGAAGTTTCCCACTTCAAATTTGGGTTTGCTTCACGAGCTAATTCTACACCAAATTCTCCACCTATTTCAGACGGTGGCTGAACGTTAAAAGTCGAAAGCGATTCATAAGGACCGATCGCTTGATTACCGGTTAAACCATAACTAGCTCTTAACTTAAGATTAGATATTATTTGGTTATCGATCATAAAGCTTTCGTTTGAAATCTTCCATCCGAAGGCAAATGAAGGAAAAATTGCATATTTGTTATTTTCTGCAAAATTTGATGCACCATCTCTACGAACCGTTGCAGTAAGTAAATACTTATTTGCCCAATCAAAATTCAAACGCCCAAAAACGGACTCAATTTCAGATTCAGAAAATCGAGAATCAACCGTACGCTGATCAATCTGCCCAGCTTCCAGGTTATAAAACGAAAATGCATCTGTCAATAATCCTCGAGCACCGGCTTCTAATCCTTCTGTAGTACTTTTTTGATAGGAATGTCCAGCTGTTGCCGTTATAGTACCTTGACTAATTGGTGTGGTATAGGTCAGGTAGTTTTCATTAAGAAACCTTGTTCTTTTAACGGATTCTAAAAAGGCTCCACCAGCAGAAAGCACAAACGTTTGCGGTTTAAAATAACCTTCCGTACTGTTTTGAGTTCTGTAACCCAAAGTAGTTTTGAAATTTAGCCCTTTTATAATTTCCAAATCAGCATACATATTAGTTCTTGCATTATCCGTTTTGGTTTCGTTCGTTATCTGTGTTGCCACTGCCCATGGATTTTCTATATCATCTCCTACCGTATTTTGAGAGAAGTCTCCTGCATCATTAAATCTTCCAACATCAGGTGAAAATCTGAAAGCCAAACCGACCACATCATCTCCTCCTCCGTTTACAGAACCAATAGCATCACTTCCAGTCGATTGAGTTGAAACTCCATTTTGTTCACTACGACTTGCAATACTGCTAATTCCAACTTTTAATCTGTCACCGACTTTTGCATCGACATTTGCTAAAAATTGAATTTTTTCGAAATCCGAATTAACAACGATTCCTTCTTGGTCAAAATAAGTACCAGATATATAGTAGTTTACATTTTCACTTCCTCCTGAAACTGACAGTTGGTGATTTTGTGTATTTCCAGTTCTATAAATTTCGTCTTGCCAATCTGTATTTTCTAATCCTTGAGCATAAGGAGGATCTCCTGCATTCGTACGGATCATGTTTTGATATTCAGCAAATCCTCTTGCATCCAGCAAGTCCAATCTATTGGTCGTTTGCTGAGAAGAAAAACTGGAATTAAACTCTACGGTCGCTTTTCCGGTCTTACCTTTCTTAGTAGTTACCAGAATAACTCCTCCAGAACCTCTTGATCCATATATTGCGGTAGCAGATGCGTCTTTCAATATCTCTATAGACTCAATGTCATTTTGTTGTGGAAAAGAAGCTCCAACAAAGCCATCGACCACTACAAGTGGATCACTGCTTGCATTAAGAGATGAACTACCTCGAACTCGAATAGATATATCCGCACCAGGCTCACCACCATTCTGTGTTTGAACAACCACTCCGGCTGCTCGACCTTGAAGTGCCTGGCCAGCATTTAATAAAGGGAAAGCTTGTATGTCTTCAGACTTTACAGAAGATACACTCCCCGTAACATCACTCTTTTTAACAGTTCCATAGCCGATTACTACAACTTCATCTAGTAGCTGTGCATCTGAAATTAAGGTGACATTGATGTTGGTTCGTCCATCAACAGCAATAGTTTGCGGTTCATATCCTGTATATGAAATCACCAGCATAGCGTCGGAGGCAGCTTCTAAGCTATAATTACCGTCAATATCGGTAGCAGCACCAACACTAGCTCCCTGAACAGAAACGGTGGCTCCAATTAAAGGTTCTCCGCCATCATCGGTGACTTTACCACTAATGGTATTTTGTGCATTTGCACTCATGGAAGCCAAGCAAAAGAACAGAACAAAGAGTCCCATCACCTTCTTGGTCGGTACAATAAAATTCTCTTTTAAATAATTCATTTATAAATAATTTATAAAATAATCAATTTAAATGGTATCTAATTACCAGACTATTTTTGAAAAGCAAAGTGAGGTTCTTCGTCACGGCTAGATTCGCTCGAATAAAGAATTAAAAGGAAATCATTTGCTCTTATGCAGGTACTTAAATTAAACCACAAATAAGGTTAACTAAAAATTGGTCAACCAAAATTAAGGTTATACTAGTTCTTAACCAAATAATTGATATTATTTTTCCTAATAGCTTATGTTATTATTTTCAATAATCGCATAATCCATAATAAAATTATGATTATGCTGTCACACATTTCACCGTCTTAGCGACAATTATTCGAAAAGCCTATTTTTTAATGAATCATGAACTTCTCTTTAAAGAGCACCTCTTCTTCATTTTGAATTTCCAGAATATAAATTCCATTAGCTATATTTCTACCGATAAACTGATAATCGGTTCCTTCAAACATAAAATGATCTACCTGTCGACCAAGCAAATCAAAAATACTGACGGTATAGAATCCCATCTCTTTCATTTCAATAGTTAGTTCTTTGTTTTGAGTTGGATTCGGGAATACTCGTATTTCCAAACGCTCTTCCTCCTCTTCCTCTTCTTCCTCCATTGGTGGCGGATCTCCCCCTATAATCGTCATTCTGATAAGATTGGTATTTCCATCATCATCCGTGGCAATCGCTTGCAGGTAATGAACTTCATGAGAAAGATTCTGAATCGTAGTAGTTAAATCCGTGAATACGTAGGGCGCCTCATTGTCCGTCCCCACGGGTTCTCCGTTGATCAGCAAATCTACACGTTGAATTATTCCATCATCGTCCGTTGCATCCACTTCAATATCACCTCCCTCCCAAATTGATACATCAATAGTATTCATTGGATTTACAAAACTCACATTTGGTATTCCGCCAATAAATCCTCCATCTGAAAAATCTCCCTGACCACTCCAACTGGCTAGCAAATCATATATTTCCCCAGATTCCTGCTCAGGTATTAAAACATTCTCAAGAGCACTTTCGCCTAATCGTTCCTGCAACTGCTGGATATAAAGACTCCTTGGTTGCACATTAGTGCCCCAACTTTCCCAATATCCGTCCCCAGTCTGATTAGTACCAACACAACCGATACCCCAATTCATTGCGCCAAGTGGACTGTCTACCCGAAACTCCCCCGTATAGGATGATATATTCCAAAACATGGTTTGAGCACCTGACCATCCATGTCCTGAACCTGAACTTCCTCGATTCCAGACTCTGGTAGAACCTGCCCGAATGTTGTCAAAGAGGGTACCGGTAGCCCATCTATGATGGGGTCCGACATCAGATTCAGCACTCGCCGCCAGCCCATCCAAAAAGACATTTGGTCCTGTGACTCTAGAACCTGTAATAAAATCATGGCGCCCATCTATTGCATAGCATCGTTGAAATAAATTCCCTAATCCTTCTTGAATAGCAAAAGAATATCTTCTGCCTCCTGTGACTTGTGATTTGGGATCAATATATGCGCAATCCTGAACAGTTGTAAAATTAGCACTTTCAATATTTACAGTGCTATAGGCAAGGTATTGGCCAGTTACCTGTTTTACCCAACAATTTTCTGTATCATTTAGTCTAATAGCTGTCCAAGCATGAGATTCGTCCGAATTACCGGTATAAAAAGATTGGATTCTCATGTTTTCAATACCACATTGGCTAATACGGCCTGATGATTGAATTTTCGAAATTGACCCACCGCCATACACCTCTTCCATAACATCAACTATCGGAATATTTATGGAAATAGTGTTGCCAGATATCGCAGTGATCATTCGTTCATGGTCTATAACATAAGCGCTTGGTGTCCAGCCAATACACCCAGATTCTCCCCCACATAATGTTTCCTGATCCATGCCTAATTCATCGATCCAGACCTGATTTGGTGTTCTGGTGACCACAATTTTTTCTCCAACCTCAAAATCCGAAGCATCTTCAACCTCAAAGGAATACGATCCTACCGGTACATAATCGGTAGTAATAACTTGTTCGGATTGTGCATCTTTACCAACACCACTCGACCCCAAAATGCTGATAATAGAATGATCAACTCGCGGATTCGAATGAAGTACTGTTCCATTTAATCCTTGCCCTTCCCCTCTCAAAACTACTCCAGACGCTCTGATTGCCAAAATGTTTTCTAAACTATAATGCCCCGCTTTAATCAATACAACTCCTCGAAACCCATTTTGATCCGGTTCGAGCGCTTCGACTAGATTTATCGCAGCCTGAATTCTTTGCGTATCGTCTCCCTCCTCTGGAGTAACGGTAGCCTCAATCGAAATATCAGTAGGCAATGAGACACCTCCACCCATATAACCAGCATAAGAAAAATCGGGAATCGTGTTGACTTCATTTGCTTGACCTTGCATAGCAAAAGGAACGTAAGTTAATTCACCCTGATCCAAATAGATCAATTGGGAAAAAATCTGATTGTGCGTTAGACATACCCCTAAGAAGCTAAAAATCAGAAAAGATAATCTTTTAAAATCCATAAATATAAAGGTAAATCATACCTTACTAAAAGGCAAGTGATAAAATAAATTGCACTAAAGGAAATTCGGAATTAAACTATATCATTTTGAGAATGATTTTAATTCGCACTATTGTCAAAACTCATCCCTAGCCCTTCTCTTACAAGAGAAGGTAATGAACCAGCCCGTTCCGGTCAGGCAGGTTCCGCTTTAAAAGCGGAAGAAAGGGTTGAGTTTGAATAAACGCATTTAACATAAACCCAAATTTCGTGAACTGCTTAAGTAGTTAGACGGAATTTATTGAAAATATTTTGCTTTGGCACTTAAGCAGGTACTCAAATTAAATCACATAATAACTTGAGCGATTTTTGAGCTTATATTTCGTTAAAAATACTCGTCGTCCCGATAGCTATCGGGAGGCTATGACTGCGTTTTTTGCCTTATCTAAGCTCAAAACTCATCTCAATTTATTGGTAACACAATTTTGACTACCTGCTTACCAAAACTAAAAGGAGGAATGCCTGAATAGACACTCCTCCTTTAGATTATGGAAACTTATGCTCCATCTATATAATATCTTTAAACCATTAGAGGTTTATTGATCTTCACCTACTGAAACGTCAGAAGAATTTGCATGGTAAGGAGAATCAAGATTAACATCAGGATTTAAATCATCACCTGCTACTCTTCCCTGGAAGTCGTCTTCGAAAACGATTGTTTCAGTTCCTGAATCCGAAGAATAGATTACTATATCATCAACGTGAAATACTCCATCAGAAACAGTTGAATTTGAAGCGTATTTCCATTGGAAATTAGCAGCACCATCTTTGACAGCCGCTAAATGAGGAGCTTCATCATCTGTACCACCGTTAGTCGTACTTACTGCGTCCGTGATAACAGTCTGCCCACCAATTGTAACGGAATACGTTGGAAGATCTGTACCATTAGCAGACCAGCTTACTTCAATAGGTATCCATACATTAGCCATTCCTTCAGGGAAATTAGCAGCCGCAATAGTCGCATCGGAAGCTCCTTCACGGAACTCATGTGGTGCATTGTCTTTTAATCTTACTTCGACTAGTGCAAAATCACCAGTTGTAGAACTACCTGAAACGTTGATAAAACCATCCTGAATATCCATATCTACAGGACCTTCAGCTACTCTGTACATAAAAGTAATTCTTCCGTTTCGAATAGAATCCGCAAGCCCCCCCATCGTGGTTGATTTGGCTAATCTAAGCTCACCAGTATCATCGTCCTTCGTGTCAGTAATGACCGCATACCTGTTCTTTGGTGCGGTTACCATGATAGTCATACTTGATGTACCCATTACGCCATCGGTAGCAGTTACAGTCAATGTTACTTCGTAAGTACCCTCTGCAGAAAAGGTATGAGTAGGATCCGCATCAGTAGAAGTTCCGTCTCCTCCAAAATCCCAAGAAGAAGTGAACGAATTATCAACGATTCCATTTACAACAGAGCTGTTTGTGAAATCATAGGTCAAAGAATTATCCGCATCAACCTGTGATGAGAAATCAGCTACAACAGTTGAAGGATCTGGTTCCGGATCAGGGGATTCATCATCTTTTCCACAAGAGACGATCAAAGTAAGTGACATAAACAAGGCCATCATTAGAAAGATGTTCTTATTTACATTAGTTAATACATTTTTCATGTTAGTGATTTTTTCAATTTTTCTAAAAAATTATGATTAGGTCTAAAAGTTATAGTTTGAAGCTGTTTGCATTTGCAAAATCTAGAGTGTCTGTATTATAGTTAATACATTTTCGAGATGCTCATTAATGAATTTGCTAGCCTCTTCAAATTTTCTATAATGTGAGTTGTAAACCTGTTGCTGGTTAACTGGCAACTGGTTGACCAATTTTAGGCGTGCCAAAATTATCAAATATTTCTGAATCACAAAAATATTTGATCACTTAATTATAAGTTGTTTGATAAATATGGTGGTCACTATTTTTTATTTTTAGTGAGAACCATTGTGTTGTTGGTTTTTCAAACTCTGGCTGTATTCAAAAACATCTTTTAAATGTGTTCGCATTGCTGCTGCAGCGAGTTCTGGTTCTTGTGCAATTATGTGTTCTAAAATGACTTTATGTTCTTCTAAAGCTTCAATAGAGCGTCCGTCTTTACAAATATCTAATTTGAGAAAATTATTAATGATATCAGGAGTAATGATGAGCATCAGCGATTTCAAAACGGTGTTCTTACCTGCTTCTGCTATTTTTAAATGAAACATTAGGTCTTCTTCTATAGCTTGCTCAGATTTTAATATTTTATCTTCATAAGCAAATAAGGCTGCTTTAATATCTTCAATATCCTGGTCGGTTCTCCTTAGTGCTGCATTCTTAGCTGATTCTGTTTCCATCAATATCCGAGTCTCCACAAGAGAAACAAAATCGGTATTTTCTATTTTTAAGACATCAGAAATTAAGCCTTCCAGGGCTGCTATCCCTATTCCTGCGACAATGGTTCCACTTTGAGGAAGCGTTTTTAAAATGCCATAAAACTCCAATTTTTTGATTGCATCTCTGACATTACTTCTTCCTACGCCTAGCTTTTCCGCTAATTTTCGCTCAGGGGGTAATTTATCACCAGAGCTTAATTGACCGGAAGTAATTAATTCTCGAATCTGCCGAATGATTTTATCAACGGGTGATTCTATTCTAATTTCTTGAAAGTTACTCAGTACGTTTAATTTCTTCATTCTGTCTACTAATTCTATTTTATGGTAAACTGGTGATTGGTTGACCAATTGAATCAAAAATACCTATTTATCATGCATTAACAAAAAAAATCCTCCTATTTTTATTAAAAAGGGTGTCTGAAATCTGCATAGGCAACATATTTACCCCTTTTCACTATGGAGTCTGTTGTATAAATCTACAATCGAGGACATATTTTTATACTTAAATCCTCTTTTCCCAATTCTTTTGGCTAATTCGGGAAAAGCTTCTAATTTTTTTCTTAGGACTCTTCTATACGTAAGGCGATAAACTTTAATGGGTTGTTCTTCTTGAAACTGCAACCATATTTGGGGATTTTTTTCTTCTATTATAATTGGGGATTCCTCCGAATTTGTAAATTGCAATTGTCGTTCTAAACTAGTATACATGGTTAGCGCTGTCCCTTTTTGATCCGCTCTTAAAAAACGCCACTTTCCGCCTAAATATTTACTTTCATAAAGTAATACTTCTCCTCCTTCCTCAAAAGTAAATCCAAAGATGGTAGCCGGATGAATGGTATAAATATCTCCTAAATCATTTTCGAATAGAATTTCTGATTTACCTTTTGTAATCGATACGGTTTTTATGATTCCCGTTATTTTAGATCCATTAAGAGTAATTAAAAAATCTTTATCGGTATGATTGGCTGAAAGAGA
>CAYXQH010000127.1:0-11841 GCA_964467425.1 uncultured Saprospiraceae bacterium | reverse complement strand
TTATCAACATAATTCTGTTCAATCAACCTATAGCTTTTTTTGTATGGGTACCCACCTCCAATTCCTAAATTTTCAGTTTTAATTTTAAAGTTTAGTTTATATCTACTTATCTCTAAAATGATGTCTTTTAAAAAACAATTCTATCAAATATAAAAAAAGGAGATAATCTTTCTGAATGGTAAAGTGTTTTAATAGGTGTAACTATTAAACATTTTAGATATGAAAAACTGGATTAAATTTTTCTTGATTTTAGCAATTATATCTTCACAAGATTTTGTTTTTTGTCAATATGGAGAATTAAAAAGATTCAAAAAAGCTCCAGATAAAGATGTAACGATTAATGCGATGTTATCTTTGTTGACTGGAGATGGACAAAAGAATGAAGAAGTTTTACAACATTTAAGTGATACGTGGGAAAATGGATATATCCCTATGTTGATAGATGTCATTTACTTTTCTAAAGGACAAGTAGATCGAAGAGGTATCATTAAATTAATGGAGGAGAAAACGGGTAAAAAAATGGGAAATGATTTATTCGACTGGTTGGAATGGGTTTGGAATAATGAACAAGAAATATTGCCATATCAAGGAGATTGGATGGCTAGAATCTATAAAACTATTGATCCTAAATTTGAGCGATATTTTAAAAATCGTACTCAGGCAAGTTTGATACGATTAGATGAAGTACGATGGGGTGGTGTGCTACAAGATGGCATCCCTCCCTTGCGAAGACCTAAAATGCTAAATGCAAATGAAGCAGATTATTTAGAGGATGATAATATTGTTTTTGGAGTTTCAATTAATGGTGATCACCGAGCTTACCCTAAGCGAATCTTGGCTTGGCATGAAATGTTTGTTGACGAAATTGGTGGAGAGTCTATAGCTGGAGTCTATTGTACCTTATGCGGAACTGTAATTGCCTATAATACTGAATTCAACGGAAAGAAATATAACCTAGGAACAAGTGGCTTTTTGTACCGGTCAAATAAATTAATGTACGATATGGAGACGCAGTCATTATGGAATACTATAGAAGGTAAACCAGTGATTGGTTCGCTTATTAAATCGAATATAGAGTTAAACAGTCATTCTGTTGTTACGACTACTTGGGGGAAGTGGAAAAAACTACATCCGTCAACTAAAGTATTATCTTTAGATACAGGCCATCGCCGAAATTATGATGAAGGGGTTGCATATAAAAAGTACTTTTCTACAGATCGCTTGATGTTTAATGTCCCGGAATTGGATGACCGATTGCTGAATAAAGATGAGGTGTTAATCGTTAGGGCAAGTGAATATAAAACTGATCCGTTAGCTATCTCTACTAAATTTCTAGCTCGTAATCGAGTTTATCATAATCAGATCGGAAAATCAAAATTTGTTGTTCTAACAGATAAGACAGGGGGAAATCGAGTATATGAATCTGGAGATTATAAGTTTAAAAAAATAAAAAATCAGGTTGTGAAAGATGCTGATGGAGTATTATGGCAAATTGAAGAAGAAAAGCTAATTGCGCCAGACGGCAGAACGCTTAACAGGCTTCCTTACCATAGGATATTTTGGTTTGCATGGTACAATACTTTTAAAAATACTAGATTAGTAAAATAAGGAAGTAATGTTCGTTCAAGTATTTGTAGATGTCAAGCTACTTTTTAATTAACTACAAAAGCTTTAGTGAAATAAACCTTCTGATCGGTTTGGAAACTGGCCCAATAAACGCCATTGGAAAGTTGAGAAGTTTCAACTGAAATTCTATTCTGGTTTAGACTGATATTTTTTGACATCAGGATTTTACCTAAACTATTGATAATATTAATCTGGCCGATTACATTTATATTGAAAAGTTCAATGGAGAGTTCTTGGTTTGAGCTAACAGGATTTGGATAAATGATCAGATTATATTGCGATGTATTAGATTCTAATTCTGAAGTAAATGTTCCGACGCAATGGCAATATTCATTATATCGGTCATTAATAGTATATTCATTTTTGTCATCGCATTTTTCTCCAATAAGATCATCTTCACAGTCTTCATCGGGTTGTGAGTAGCAGGGTATTCCTATTAATTTATTTGTGATTACCTCCATGAATTCAGTTGGTCTGAAGGTAAGAGCCAAAGGGTCATCCCGCCAATGAGGCTCAATCATATTCATGTTATTCCCATCTCCATTCCATGCCCAGCCAAAGAGTGGCCATCCATTTTCGTAACAACGATCAATTATAGAACACCAGTCAGCACCTCCGGTAGAAGCATCACAGAATTCACCAACCATGCAATCGACTCCGGTAGCTTCCAGGTATGAAAGATCTTCATGTGAGAGCCAACGGTTTTCCTCGATATTAAAAGCACTAGTATAGATATGTACAGAATAAGTTATGTTTTGATCCTCAAAAAATGGATAGGCATCAGCTGCTATTTTAGTAGCTTGACCAAAGCCAGGAACATCTACAATAATTACATCAGGATAAACTGTTCTAACTATTTCTATAGCATCATTATAGGCATCCGAATAATCTAAAGGACTAATATTATGACTGCCCCACTCATTCATGAGATTAATAATGATTGAGCCTGAACTGGATAAAGTCCTATAATTTTCTTTCCACCATTCTGCTGCTTTAATCAATTCCTGTTTACTGTCAGTTCCAAGATTTTGTGAATCATGATAAGTTGCGATGACCTGATAGCCATAATCATGGGCCTCTCTTATCCAGCTTTTGGCTTGAAGTATACGATAAGGTTCTATTTCAATTCGTACAGCCTCTATTTCAGGATAAGATTGCATAAGCTCCCAGCCGATGTTTACCTGACCATCATTATAATATGAAGCTTGGATATTAACACCGTTTTTTATAACTACTCTCTGGCTAATTGCTAATACACTCACCAGGAGAAAAGCACAAACAAAGACTTGCTTTATGTAATTGTAAAAATTTATATGGAAATTAATATACACGTTCAAAATTTAATTTTTGGCTAGATCGTCCACTTATATATTATAACAATAATAATTGAAAAAAGCACTTCAAATTATCATTTTCAACTAGAAAAGCATTTTGCGGACACTTCAGAGGCTGTTGACGCTTTGCACTTTGCTCCTCAACGTGTTATTTGTTTATGACTATCTTATGCATGATTTTCTCTCCAGATAAAGATTCAAGTGAAACTAAATAAACTCCATTTTCTAATTTATGCAATTCAAATTCTACAACTGAACTTTGAGATAAATTTGTTTGATGAACTAAATTTCCAATTGAATCAAAAATGTTCAGCCTATTGAATTTCGTTATAAGTCTATCTGAATACAAAGTAAATGAACCTGTACTAGGATTTGGGTATATTCTAAGTTCAGTTGCTTCAATATTAGAAGTATTCGTTACGTTATCGATAAAATAATTGAACTCATAGCTGCACCAAAAAGCATCCAAAACTGTTAGTGGATAATTTCCTGGAGCTAAGTTGGATACTATAGAATCTTGATTGGTTTGATTCCAAATATATACATAAGGAGGATAACCTCCACTCAGGCCAGGGTTAATACTTCCGTTATTTAAGTCGTTTGTTGAATTGATAATAATTGGATTGGACGTAATCGGTTCAGCATTATAATTATTTAAATAACTAACATTGACGCTGTCAGAAAAAACACAATTGTTTAATGTGTCAATAGCAAAGAAGTAATAAGTTCCTACTGAATCTGTTATTAAATTCGAAAAATTACCAGACGATAAAATCGCTCCATTACTGTCTGTCCATTCGAAAATATAATTGGAGGAAGAATCCTCAAAAACAGGTGATATTTCTACTGGTTCGATTATAGAATCAAAAGGACAGTAAACTTGTAAGGTGTCATCACTACCTGCTGAAATAAAAGGTAACTGGAGAATTGAAAAATTATCACTTACGGAGCATCCAATGGAATCCGTAATAGTAATTGAATAATCTCCTTGAGAGAGTGAGTCAATAGAATTGGAAGTTGAATTATTACTCCAGTCATAAACGTAAGGAGGAAGGCCTCCAGTTCCCAAGATTTCAATAACACCGTACTCATTAAAACAGCCTATGTTTGAATATTCAATTATCTCATAGGAAAGAGAATCGAAGCTTGGTTCTTCAATAGTCACAGAAATAGAACTTGCACATGGAGAACTATAAACTAGGAATGTATAGGTTCCTGCAGATAAACCTGAAAAAGTACTATTGTTTGTGCAACTTCCACCTGATAGGCAAAACTCAACATTATCTGGAGTGCATCCTGAATAACTTAATGTAACGACTCCATCATTACCTCCGGTACAACTTACATGATTAACGATATTAGCCATTGCTTGAAGATTGCACTCCAAATTCACATCTGTAGATTCTGTAACCATACAATTATTAGCATCTGTTACGGTAAGGGAGTAATTACCAAAACCAAATGTAGGTGTAGCAGATCCAGAAATTCCATTATTCCATAAATATTGGTAAGGTGGTATGCCACCAGATACATGTGATATTACCCATCCTTCATATCCGATACAATTTGGTTGGTTAATATTAAAGTAAAATTCAAGAGGGGAATCTGGTTCTGTTATAATGAAATCAATTGAATCTACACATCCACTAGCATCTGATACCGTTAGTGAATAGTTTCCTGCACTTAGATGCTCAATATGGTTAGATGTATCTGCAGTATTCCACGTAAATTGATATGGAGGAGAACCATTTGCTATAGTTGCGAACGCTGAGCCAGTACTATCTCCTGTGCATGCAACATCAATTAATTCCAATGATATTTCAAATCCAGAAGACAAAGAGATGTTTCCAAACAGTTGACTTGAAAAAGTTAATAAAAGCAGTAATTTTAATTGGTACTTTAATTTCATTTTTAAAAGTTCAAATTAATATAATTATTCTCTTTGTAAGCTGCTATGTTGTATGCTGTGATTCTAGTGTAACATTAATTTCCTTCACTGTTTTTATCTCTCTCTCTTTTTCGTAACTCTTCTGATCTCATTGGCATCCTGTCAATTATACTATAGAGTTCTTCTTTTCTCAATATATCCGTTTTTTTAAACTTCACACCTCCGTCTAAGCCGATTAATATAACTTCAAAGTCAAATATATCCTCGTTTATATTTTGCAAATTCTGCCAATAAATATCAGTGCTTAACTTTTGGTAGTCAGTCATCTTGTATTTATTTCCGACGATCTCATATAGCACTATTTTCCTTTCTTTTAAATCAATATTTGAATCACTAAATTCTTTTAATTGTTCTTGATACATTGGATCTTGCTCACTAAACGTTTTAACTATTAAGATTCGGTTTTCCCATCTATGCTTTTCCATGCTTTGCCCATTCGTTTTTAATATCATCAGACATCCTATTAGTCCTAAACAGAATCTAAAAATATATTTTTTATTCCGACTCATCTTGATTTAGTATTAGTGTAAAAGAATCCCATTTCTTAAAGTAGACCGATTATTTCTGACTATATAAAGTGAATTCCCTTTTTTGAACTTTACTTCTTTTGTAATGGCTAAGAGTGATTTACAATCTTCTTGATTTAGGTAATAGGGCAACACGCACGACCCGTTTCACAAGTTACCAACAAATATCTACTCTAGCAATACCTGCCACAGGCAGATAGGCTTACGAGAGTAGGAGAGAAGGCTTGTTTTTCTTAGTGCCAGTAAATCAATTTTATAATATTTGAACTTTTTTAGAAAGAATTTATCTTTTTTAGAAAGTACCTTTGTGCTATGATTGATCCAAAAACGATATTTTTCAAAGGGATGCCTTTGTTTCAAAAAGCTTCATTTAATTCTCCGTACACCTTAGAGGGAGAACTGAAGGATACGGCTTGCTTCTTTTATGTAACTCAAGGGACAATGATGAGTTATGATAAACGAGGTTTGCATAAGACAAGTCGTCAAAATGCCATCCTAAAGAACTGTGGTCGCTACGTACAGGAGTTTTTAGCAGATGAGAAGGATGAAATTTGTGAAGCAATTGCTATCTTTTTATATCCAGCCTTGTTAAAAGAAATCTATAAAGAAGAAGTCCCTTCTTTTTTACAAATAGATGAAGTGCCTATTCCTAAAAAGTTCATTGGTAATCAATTGATAGAGCAATACATGAATAATCTATCGATTTATTTTGAAGAACCAGATTCTTTGGATGAAGAATTAGGGATTTTAAAACTCAAAGAACTAATGCTCATTTTGTTGAAATCAGAAAATCATCTGAATATTAGAAATTTACTTTCAGAGATTTTTACACCTGTCAATCTAGAACTCAAACAAGCCATCGAAAATAATTTATATAATAATTTAAGTTTAGAGCAAATGGCTTACATCTGTCATATGAGTCTCTCTACTTTTAAAAGAGAATTCAAAAAAACGTTTAATGACACTCCGGCACACTATATAAAACAACGTCGATTAACAGCAGCCAAAAAACGCTTGCTTACCAGAAAAGATAGTATTACAGAAATAGCCTTCTCTTTAGGCTTTGTGGACGTGAGTACTTTTTCTGATAATTTCAATAAAAAATTTGGCTGTTCTCCTTCAAAGTACCGTTTGAACCAAAAAGGCAATTTACTGACCTAATTCAGAAAGTAAATCTTTATGCCTTCCCTGATATTTGTAACATCAATTTAATTAATCAAAAATTAAGAATGTTATGAAAAAGATTTTAAATCTAAGTTTTATTTTTTTACTACTAAATTCAGGAATTATGGCACAAAATGGTTTTAATGTACAAAAGGAATTGGTAATCGATGTACCTGCTACGGAACTATGGGAGATGGTGGGTCCTGGTTTTGTTGAGGTTTATAAATGGTCTTCCAATGTTGATCATGCAGAAGGGAAAGGAACCTCACCATTTGAAGGAGCTGTTTGTAATGAAAGATTCTGTGATGTCAATGTAAAAGGCTTTAGTAAGATTAGTGAAAAACTTACTAAATACAATCAGGACAAAATGAATTTGGCTTATGTTGTCAATACTGGAATGCCTGGTTTTGTTACGCATGCTGAAAATGATTGGACCGTTATTCCTGTTGATGCGAATCGTTCAAAATTAGTAATGAAAGCAAAATTTGAAGTGAAAGGATTAATGGGGATGTTGATGAAAGGTACAATGAAGAAAAAAATGGTTAAAACCCTTGGAGCAGTTCTAGTAGATGCAAAAGTGTATGCAGAAAGTGGTAAAATTTCCGAGGCTAAAGCAGCTCGTGTAGCTCAATTAGCTAAGAAAAAGAAGAGTAAAAAGAAAAAGGCAGCGTAATCGTTTTTCCAATTCAAATATATTCTTGTTCAATAAAGTAGTCTGAAGGCATTTTGCAATAAGGCTACTTTATTATTTTAGTATGTTTGAAGACAATCCGTTTTGATATATTTTCTCGTATTTAAATAAGTAGCAACTTTTAATTATTCTGGGTTGTTATTATGAAGGTATTATACAAGAAATCATTTATACGCTATGTTCATCAAATATTTATCTATAGTAGTTTTTACACTGCTAATTCCATTTCATACCCTTGGGCAAACCCTTACGGGGAAAATTATAGACGATTATAAAGAACCTGTTATTGGAGCGCAATTGTCCAATGTATCGAATATGACTCATACTCATACGGATTATGATGGTACTTTTACGTTTGACAAAGTGAATGTTGGGGATGTCTTGCGAATTTCTCATATTGGTTATGAATCGAAAGACATAACAATAGAATCCATTTCTGAATTTCTTAAAATTGAATTAAAGCCTTCTGCAATTTCATTGAAGGAGGTCGTTATTTCTCCGAACTTGAATGCCCTGAATTTAATTACTAAAATTGATATACAAACCAATCCTGTCAATTCTTCTCAGGATGTATTGCGGCAAGTTCCAGGTTTATTTATTGGTCAACATGCTGGTGGCGGCAAAGCAGAACAAATATTTTTGAGAGGTTTTGATATTGACCATGGAACGGATATTACGATTGCGGTAGATGGAATGCCTGTCAATATGGTTTCGCATGCACATGGACAAGGATATG
Source organism: uncultured Saprospiraceae bacterium (assembly GCA_964467425.1). GTDB lineage: Bacteria > Bacteroidota > Bacteroidia > Chitinophagales > Saprospiraceae > JAHDHW01. The sequence goes on along the minus strand of CAYXQH010000127.1, from coordinate 3,815 downwards.
CTGATTTACATTTCCTGATTCCAGAGACAATTAAAAATATTGATTTTGGAAAAGGTGCTTATTACGGTGATCAGGGGAATTTTAATACAGCGGGCTATGTCAATTTTGAAACGCTGCAAGGGGTGAAGAATAATTCTTTAAAAATGGAGTTAGGTCAATTTAATACTCAACGTTTTGTAGGATTGTTTAATGTCATTAATAATGAAAACCATCAAAGTTATTTTGCAACAGAGTACATCAATTCTGATGGGCCATTTGATAGTCCTCAGAATTTTAATAGAATCAATGTCTTTGGAAAATACAGTGGAAAAATTTCTCAATCAGATAAAATAGGATTGACTATTTCTCATTTTACAAGTGATTGGGATGCCTCTGGACAAATACCTGTTAGGAGTATCGATAGTGGTGATATAGGTCGTTTTGGCGCGATAGATGATACAGAAGGGGGGAGTACTAGTCGAACGAATTTTCTTTTGAATCATAAAAAATTCACGTCTGCTAATTCTTTTATCAAGAGTGCTATTTATTATTCGAAATATGATTTTGAATTGTATTCTAATTTTACTTTTTTCTTAGAAGACCCAATAAATGGGGATCAAATTCGTCAAAAGGAATCCAGAGATATTTTTGGAATTAATAGCGAATATTATCGATCCGTCAAAACAGATTGGGTGGATATTAATTATCAACTTGGATTTCAATTGAGAGCAGATCGTATTCGGGAAAATGAATTATCTCATACGTTGAATAGAAAAGAGATATTAAATCGCATTCGATTTGGAGATGTCAATGAGACCAATATGGGATTCTATGCAAATACTAATTTGGAGTTTGGAAAATGGATTATTAATCCTAGTGTACGATTAGACTTTTTTGATTTTGAATACATAGATGCCTTACAAGGAATTTACGAACGACCTTCTTCCAATCAATCGATCATAAGTCCCAAACTAAATATCTTATATAATTACTCCAATAATCTACAATGGTATGTTAAAAGTGGTAAAGGATATCACTCCAATGATGCTAGAGTTGTAATCGCCCAAGATGGAGAAAAGATTTTGCCAGCTAGTTATGGTATGGATGCTGGTTTTATTTGGAAACCTGCACCACGTTTGTTAGTCAATACTGCTTATTGGTATTTATTCTTAGAACAAGAATTTGTGTATGTAGGGGATGCAGGGATAGTAGAGCCTAGTGGTAAAACAAAAAGGCAAGGAGCGGAAGTAAGCGTTCGATACCAGCCAATCAATTGGTTGTTGTGGGACTTTGATGCAAACTACACTTTGGCTAGAAGTACGGAAGCTGAGGTTGGAGAAGATTATATTCCTTTAGCGCCAGATTTTACTTTAGCAAGTGGGCTGCAGGTTGTTCATCCCTCAGGACTTTATGGAGGCGTGAATGTAAGGCATATCAATGATCGTCCGGCTAATGAAGACAATTCGATTATAGCTGATGGCTATACTATTGTGGACTTTAATGCAGGTTATTCTTGGAAATCAATTAGCCTGGGATTACAAATTCAAAACCTATTCAATACAGCATGGAATGAAGCTCAGTTTGCAACTGAGTCTAGATTGTTCAACGAGCCAGTTGCAGTAGAGGAAATTCATTTCACACCAGGAAGCCCATTCTTTTTAAAAGGAATCATTGAATACAAATTTTAACATTATATCCTAAAAGAGTTGACTTTTGAGATATGGAGTTTCAATTACATTTCAATATCCATTTCTTCTCAACACAATATTAATTTACTACCCATATACACTTTTCATTTCTTTTTGTTAGCTAACCTTCGGTATAAACGCTAGTGTCTATTGACATTTTGTGCGTTGTTAGTGGTTATTTTTTTTCTTTTTTGTCACACTAGTAAGATTTATTTTGTCTAATATAGTACAATGGATAAAGATGCTATAGAGATATTAATACGAAAAGCTAATTCAGGCGATAAAAAGTCATTAGAAGAACTGGTTCTGCAAATCAAAGATTATGTTTATAATCTATCTTTGAAAATGTTGTTATACCCTGAAGATGCAAAAGATGCAACTCAAGAGATTTTAATTAAAGTAATTACTCATCTAAGCACATTTAGATATAAGAGTAAATTTTCCACTTGGGTATATCGTATTGCAACTAATTATTTATTAAATCTGAAAGGAAAAAAATCAAAGCAATTTGTTATGTCCTTTTCTGACTATGAAAACCTTATAGATTCAGGGCACTCTGAGTTTGTTTCTTACACATCTAACGAAGGCGAATTGAAATTACTCGAAGAAGAAGTTAAAGTAAGTTGCACACAAGGTTTGTTGCTTTGCCTTAATCCTTCAGAAAGAATGGTTTACATACTTTGTGAAATTCTTGAATTTAATAGTATAGAAGGAGCTAAGATATTGGAAATTACTCCTGAAAACTTCCGAAAAAAACTATCTCGTTCAAGGTTGAAAATAAGAAACTTTTTAAATCTAAAATGCGGATTGGTGAATGATGCAAATCCATGTAGGTGTGTCAAGAAAATTGATTTTTTGATAAATGAAAATATAATTGAACCTAAAAAATTAAGATTTGCAAATTTGAATCAGCGTAGTATTGATTTGATGCGGAAAATCGATGAAGTGGAAAAGTCAATTGCTGTTTATCGTTCCGTTCCTAAATCTAAGGCACCAGCAGTGATTTTTGAAAATATAAAATCGATTTTGTCTAATGAGTAAAAGTGAATTTAATTTAAAGTCATTTGTGATTATTGTACTAATTACAAGTATTTGGATAAATGCCTCAGAAGTATTTCGGTATTTCATTTTAGTCATGCCGAAGGTTAAAGCCTACTGGGGCAATTTAGAATCTGTTGCTGATATGAATTGGACAATATTTGGTATTTGGGGAATATGGGATACTTTGCTTACGGCTATGATTGTTTTTTTGTTTTGGCTTTACACTCAAAGATTTGGAAATAATATCCGTTCAATTTTGATTTCTGCTGTTTTGGCTTGGGTGTTCTTCTTTGTTCTCTATTGGGTAGGGGTTGCCAATATGGGGTATTCTGATTGGTCTATTTTATGGATTACTTTACCACTGAGTTTGATTGAACTAATTATTGCAAATTTTATTGCTTCTAAACTTTATAAACGATTTGAATATGCAAAAATCTAAAATTATTGACATTCCAACTAAAATGGAGAAATTTTTTGGGAAAGGAACAATGTTGCATCCTGCCTTATCAGAAATAGAAGAACTTATCAGTTTGATTCCCAAAAATAAGATTACTACGATCAATCATTTGGCTTCTTATTTAGCAAAGATTCACGAAACCAATGTTACTTGTCCAATGAGAACGGGAAATAGTATTAAAAAAATTGCTAACCGATACACTTTAGAAAATGTAGATGATAACCTTCCTTTTTGGAGAGTTTTGCGAAGTAATAAAATGATAATTAAATCAGCAAATTATGAACAATGGGCAACTTTGATTGAGGATGAAGGTTTCGAACTTTCCTTTGTGAAATCAGGAAATATAAAAGTGAATTTAGATTCTAATAGTGTTTTTTCATTTTTGTAAAAGCCAGTAACGACCTGCTATATGTGTCATAACCAGCTTTTGCTGGGCATGACACATATAGTTAGTTGTTATTTCTTTTTACGCTCTTTGTTCGATTCCCATATGTATCCATATAAAAATACTCATCTTTACTTTCTATTTTTATCAATCCATTATAAATTAAATCGACTTTAAAACGATTCACTTCTTTAGTAGGAAGCCATTCTTTTCCAGTCTCGTCATATAATCCATATGTCTCGTTTTCTTTTACCATAAAAAACCC
>CAYXQH010000126.1:0-11845 GCA_964467425.1 uncultured Saprospiraceae bacterium | reverse complement strand
CTTTTTTCTGTAATGAAGCCTTTGATTCTAGAGAATATTTTGATGCATCAAATGTTGGAGTACCTCTTCTAAACTCTGCCAATTTAGAGGCAGACTCATCTATAACTCTAAACTCACGACCCCCTAGACCTACTGGTTTAATTGTTTTAACTGTCTTTACCGTACCTGTAGCTCCGGTAACAGCTGTCCCTGTCCCTGTCGCTGCATCATCTATTTTCACCTTTGCTACAATGGTTTCTTTGAGATTGATTCGACTCAACCGAAAGGTAACTTTACTAAGCAGGCATTGTAATTCTGATTTCCACGCTTCGCATAAAATTTCTAAATCTTTGAAATTACATTTTGCATCATCGAATGTAGTTCCTGTTGCATCACTACCCAATTTTAAAGCAATGACATCAAAAGGCAGGTTATTATTATTTCGTATAGAGATGAGATTTTCCAAAACACCTCGGTAGTTTTTACAAATATGACCTTCTACTCTAAAAAAGTCGTAAGGGGTAATACCATAATCCAGGGGATTCAAAACATAATCGGGAGGCGTACCTACTCCACGGGAAGCAAATTGATTTGCGTTATACGAAAGGTTTTCTTTTTCTCGACATTTTCTACCTAAGTCATAATTCCAGGTTTTAATCAAAGGCTTACTGAGATTATAATAATACGGAATGGGTTTTTTAGATAAATTATCTGCCAAGGTAACGGAAGGAGTCACTTTGATCTCCTTAAGACCAATCGGCAATTCAAACGTCTTAATCATTAATTCCAATCGTTTGTACAAAGCCATCACTTTTTGTTTTCCCTCATGTCCATGATTATGGATAGGCGAAGCTGTAAACCCCGTTCGATATGGAGAAGGAGTACATTTTACAGGACTTCCTAAATGGCCTAATCGAATATGTTTTGGAAAACGATCTAAAGGAGGACAACATTCTGAAACCACGTCAAAAGCATAATGTACTAATTCATTATGTGCTTCGACGATATCGAAAAGTGCATCGTAAATATATTGAAGGTAACAAGGATTCGTTTCCGTTAAAAGTCCATTAAATTTATTGAGAAAAGCATTGGCCATTGAATGCAATGCTCCAACATCAGGAAAATCTTTAAAAAGAATTGGATATAAAAACCCAATACTTTTAGAAAGCTTTGGATGGATAGCGTTAATAGATTTAGCAATCGTTTCCTGATAAATCCCTGCCAACTGGCCGACTGAAAAAATATTCGGATTCGACATTTTGAGTCGAGGAATTTGAAATGGTTCAAGGTAGTAACGCGCGTTAAAAAAACCATCAATATCATTGATACTCGCTTCATTTGAAAGCCCTTCTTCCTCCTTCCGAATGATTTCCTCCAAATTAGCTTTAGAAATCAATAACTTCCGTAACGTATAATTACGCTCGACCCCTTTTTCATTACAATCATTTTCAATACAGTTTTTTAACTGCCTGTCAAAACACTCCACATAAAGCATTACGCAATACTCTGAAAGTGGAATTCCTTCTTCCTCATCAATAAGGTTATCAAGTGTTTGTGAACTGATGACATTTTGCGCATGCAATTCATATAAAGGTATTTGTGTTCCTTCATTATCAAAGAACGAATACATGGTATCATTGGATAGTATTGCATCTTCTAAATTGATGGCATCTTTAAACTCCGTATAAAACGGATACTTATTAACATCAGATTCTACGTCTAAACCCGTTAGTTCATCTTGTTCATTTTCCAAGGCTACTAAAAACCCTTTCGATGTCACTCCAACGCCTTTGCTGATGACCACCGCATCATTTCCATTTTTAGCCCCTATATAAGCATCTAATCCACAGACCACTCCACTCCCAATCAATTTCACTCTCGTCAATCGCTCTTGCTCTTCCAGATAATTAAAAAGGTCATTCAAATGACTAGAGGTCAAGACCTGGTCAGCTTCGAAGATAGGGTGTGTGGTATAATTTATAATAGTCATGATTCTTCAATTTTTATTTTTGATTTCAAGTCTGAACAAAAAAGCGCAAAGACCTAACATTTTTTCAATTATTCATCAGGCGAATTATAAGAACCTAAGAAAGTTTTATTTAATAGAATCGTATTCTCCTCTTCGCTATCTTCACAGTCATGCAAAAATCCTTCGGGGTATCGGTTTCTTAATTTTCCTAGAATATCCAAAAGGGCATTTAGTCTTCCTGTCAAAACATCAGCGTCAGGACATTGCTTGGCATTTTCTTCCAACCATCGGCGATAATGGAGATCCAGCACGCGCATTTGAAAGTTATCGATCCAACAGATTTTCAAATGAACATGCGCCGGAGCTTCTTGCCGTAGCATCCGATCAACATAGTATCGTTTTTTTAATTTTGGGTCCCCCGTATTAAATTTACGTGTCCAATATGGAAAGACTACAGAAGCTCTGAAAGAGTACGGATCTTCCTGACCACACATGGTGCAGGTTTTATCCAGACATACTTCAAAAAAGTCGTCCTTAAATTCATTTTTAGGTCGAAGTAATAAATGCTCAATAAGATGCATCCCTTCAATTTGGCAATGCGGATCCGCATTAATTTTTCTTTGCAAAGCGGTAGCGGCATCCTTGGCTTCAGCAAGTGTCAAATATTCTGCTTCACTTTTTGCTATAACGTCTATGGAGAGTACATTGCCGGTTGCATCATCTCTTTTGACTCTTCCGATTTGAAAAATAAAAGGAGGCGTATCATCAACATTACTTGGAAGAAAATCATAATTGTCCAAATTAAAAGAGGCTTCCATAGCCTTTTCTTTGGCCTGAAGCATTTTATCTTTATTGGAAAACGGAGCTATTCCTTTGACTATAGTTTGTGTTCCTTTTTTAAGAAAAAACTCAAATGCCCCTCCTGTTACATCTAATAACACATCAAAATATTGGCAATCAAAACAACTGCTTTTGAAGGTACGCACCGTTTTCTCTACTCCTAATTCAGCTAGCTCTTCTGAATCATACTGTTTTGTTCCTTCGCAATAAATAACATCGTTAGTGGCATCTTCCAAATCTAAAACACCAATGTGCAAAACAAACTTACTGCCGACCGGAACTATTTTGTAGTTCTTTTCATCGAGAATTAATTCCATCGTTTTTTGCTTCGCTTCCAAAGCTTCTTCTTCTGTTGTAAATACATCTGGATTGACAAATACTTCCACATTACGAAGTAACATTTTCAGCATATAGTCTGCTCCATTTTTTTCTATATGAAATGCATACAATGGTGCTTGTGCAAAATCATTGGACATTCGATGATAAAAATCTTCTCTTGCTTTGAGTGCATCAGCGGCTGGTGAAAACGTTTCACTTTCTAAAAAAATATCTGGAGCATCTTCATTAGATGCTGAGCTTTTGATTTGATAAAAATTTGTCCCGTCAATATAGTTATCTTCAGAGGTCGCATAAAGAATCGCTTCTTCTCTGGCATATAATGCTTCTTCGTAGGTCGCAAACATTTTAGGAGAAGTATGAGTAATCTGAGTGCCCCATTTCAACTGAAAAGTAAATTGAGTTCCTGTTTTTACCACCTCAAATTCATCCCGAATCGTTAAACAATGAAAATCTTGTCGCAGTACTTGAGACATCCCTAATAGCTTGCTCATTCGTTTTTTCAAACCTACAACATTGTCGGTATTCCAAAGTGGTACTTCTTTAACTTCTGAATACGCATACCCATGTTTATAATTAAACGCCTTTCCTCTTTCAAAACTGATCGTTGGATAATCTTCTAAAAAAGAAGCTTTATCATAAATTAATTCTTGTTGTGTATCATCATCTTCAGTACTAAAAACCATCAATGCATACTCTGTAAAATCTTCAGCGAATCGCCCCAATAAGTGATCTAAAAATCGATTCCGTCGATCCAAATAATCATCATGCGACTCCGTCAAACGTTGCAAACTTCTTGCACCAATAGTCGACCCTACATCTTCCAATGTAGTCGCATTGAGGTAATCTACTTGCGTTTCGTCTTCTTGTAAAAAATTGTTGTAATAGGTTCTTTTTAAATTTTCCGCTACTTGCCGATCAGCAGAAAAGACCTTCCCTAAATTGGTTAATTGAGACAGGTAGTTGGCTAATAGCTGGTCGAAGTGTGCCAGAAAAGCACTCAGCTGTTTGGCTTTTGCTTTTCGACTTTCCTCTACAGAACCGGGCAAACCATTCACTCCGACTCCATATGTTTGAGGTAACGAATATCGAAGCGGCGAATAATCATCTAAAGCAAGGGGTGTTCCTTCAGGTATTTGAAAATCTAATTCCGTATTGATGAGCTTATGTCGTTCATGAATAATTCTCAATTTGTTGACCTCATCCAACATCTTATGATATTTATCACTGGAAAGGATGTAAGGCAAGCTATCTTTGAAAAATAAAATTTTAGACTTATTGAGACTCAACTCCGCTTTGTGCAAAGGATCAATTCGAAGACACCATGGCTCACTAGGCAAAATAGGATTTCCTGATTTATCGTATTTAGTGAGTAATAAATTTTTAACCGAAATCACTCCGGGAATATCCTGAATGATATTGATAATATCAGAGGCGTAGACAAATCGAATTTTATCTAAGCTAGATTTTTCAATTTCCTCATCAAAAATAAATCCATGATCTAATTTTGGTCCATTGAAAATATCCTCTGTAGGAATTCCCTTGTCAACCATTTCTTTGAGTGTATAGAATTGGATCGGCGGTGAAATGTACTGTTGGATTTGAAATAAAATTTCAGCCTGCACTTTTATAAGGCTTGCTGAGTTTTCTAATTCTATATCTGCACAAACGCCAATATCATTAACACAAATACTGGAAATTGTTTTAAAGTCTTCACATAGATTTCGATGTTCATGAAGCTTACATTCCGCAGTACGAGTAATATCATACAACTTCATCAATCGACCTTTGAAGAATATCAAAATATTAATCAAATCTTTTTCCAGTTCTACCTGATTGGAGATTCCTTTGAAAATGAGGTTCTCAAATGTAATTGTTTGAGGATTTCCATCATAAGTATAGGTAATCACTATATCCGTCGTAAATATATTATTTCGACTATCTGCAAAATTATTCACCAAGGTGTAGCCTGTGATGCCCGAGGATAAAATAAAAGGCTCATATGTTTTGAGGTCTTTGTACATCGGCTCCCATGAAGGGCCAACAATTTCCAGATTAACTTCTTTTGGCTCCCCTCCTTCATCAATAACCATTCTATAATTCATTTGAGTAGAATTCAAATCTCCAAAACGGTCATCTACATCATATTGTAACAATACTTCCCAAAGCCCTCGAAGTCGAACGGTATGTTCTATTCCTTGAGCCAGTTGATACTTGATGGTTTGTTGGTAAAGAAAAATAGGATTTTCAGGACTTATCTCTTCCAAAAAAAACTCCAAGGCAGTCCGGACATCTAATTGCTGCACATTTGAAATGACAACATCTTCAAAAGTAATATAATCTGGCCTGCCATCTACAGTAAATCGTACATGAATACTTCCAGCCCAAATATTCGTATCATTATTAAATCGACTATTTCTAATATCAATACTAATTATCGAATCTAAGTTAATAAAATCTATATAGCTATTGATGTTATTCAAAATCTCCAGCCAGCCTGGTAGTGGTATTTCAAAAAGATAGGAGACGTTCGTTCCTGCTATATCTGCTTTGGTGGTAAATTGAAACTTAAATTTTTCTTTATTAAGATTATTAGGGTCTTCTTTAAAAACATTAAGTGCTTGTATAAGGGCATCTCTGATCTCTTGCTTTGAATAATCAATTTTATAATCCAATGCAAAATACTCTAAGCGGCTTTCGTTGCAATTAGCATAAAAATCTGCCTCTTGACAATCCGCAATTTCCAACCAGGCATTTTTGACCCCTTCAATATCCACTAACATTTTTCTATAATCTGTAATCGTCAATGGGTTATTGGTCAGAATATTCCTTGCTGTAAATAGTGGTGGAATCGGTTCGGAATAATCCATTCCTTCTTTCGCCAAAAGGTCTTGCATAGGAAGACTTGTCCGATATCCTAAATCAGTAATTGCATAACAAATTGCTTCCAGGATGGTAATACCAGGATCATGAATATTATAATCTGTCCATAAATTACTGGATAAAGATTCAATATACTTCATCCCTTCCTCTCGAAGGAATCCGTAGTTTTCACTTTCGTGAATTACTCTATTAATTGGTATTACTGCTGGAGTAGTCATATACAGTTGTTTTCCACTTTATTGATGGTATGTTGTGGTACCGAAACTAAAATAGATCGAGACGTAGTTGCTTCTGCTTCTTCAATATCTTGATGTGTTTTTGATTCGGTAATATGATTCATTCTAAATTCGGTAACAAAGTCTACGTAGTATAATTCTTCGATGTAATCCAATAAAACAGATTTATACATTTTCCCTCCAAATTCTAATTCTTGCTGCTCTTCTGATTGGAATGCCCAAGGCGAAAGAAATTTCAGAATATCTTCGTTTAATGTTTTTTCAAAAAGCGTAAAGTCAATATTCTCTCTAAATTGCACTTGGAAATCTAATTGTATTTCTTCGAACACAGGGTTCATCACTTCTACCTTTGCATGAGGTGTTGTTCTTTTTTTTATAAAATCAGAGATCTTGCTTAAGGTATTTAGGTTTGTAAAAGGCTTTAAAGTAGCGACAGCATTTTTGTTTTGTAAATCTGGTACTGTTACGATGATTACATGGCCTGGAGCAATCCCATTGACTACTTTTACTATTTTTTGGCTTGCTGTTGCTCCATCTGCATCACTTTCAACCAAGACTTCTTTTAATTGCGTATGATTCAAGCACTTCACTCGATAGATCTCTGGAAACTCTTCTAAAACCAAATGCTCATAATCCCAAATCGAAATCGCCCGCCCTTTATGACGTAAGCGTTCGCTCACTCTTTTATGGAAATGAGATTCTTGCTCTTTCACTTTTCCTCCGAAAGAAGTATAAGGTTGTTCAATCTTTTTAATATTTGCAGTTGGCTCTAGTAATTTTTTAATTTGCTTTGGAGCAAGAGGATTAGACAAAACATCTTCTGCATTCTCCTGATCTTCAAATTGCAACCGAACCGCCTGCGCTTTTATGTCAATGATATTACAAATGGCATCTGTATCATCGACTACACTCGCCTTAATCCAGACATGATTGGTCTCCAACCAAGTATTATCCGTATTGATTTCTTTTGGTAGAAAAAAAGTAATTAAACCCGATTGCAACAATCCATTTGTTTGATCATTATAATTGGCATCGTTTGTTTCTGAAAAACGTACCCAAGTATTATTATACAAATACGACCACTGTACTTCTTGTTTTTCTTTTAATGGATTAGCTGTGCCTTCAGCAATTTGAAACAAAACAGAAACACTTTGTTGAGGTCGAAGGTCTTTAATCCCAATCATCAAATCTCCGGAGTTACTAAATTGCGGAAGCAAATATGGAATCCCTGAACCTAAAACCGAATGTTGTTCTTTTTGCCCAAAAGGGTGGAGATGAAAAAATTGCTCAGCCCGATTGTCGAAGGAATTTGATGTTCCTAAATTGAACGTAGAAGCCGCAGTATAGTCGAGAGAAAGTTCTTTGAAACTTGGAATGTATGGAGGATCTTTTAATCCAGTTTTAAATTGCGTGTCTTCTACATTTACCAAATCTCCGTTTTCTTTCGCCAATTCTATCAACGCAAGCGTATGTGCTCTATGGTATTCTTTTTGGCCGAAACTATCCAATAAAGAAACTTTCACAAATCCACTTTTTGATATAGGAGTGTATGATTCATCTTCAGAATAATCAAAGCCAATTAATTTTGGACTAGCTATATTTGAAAGATCAATGCTTGGTTCTGGATCACTTAATTTTTTATCAATGATATTATGATACCCTTTTTGCGTCCAGGTATTTCCTAGTAGTGCATGATATTGAACAGTAATATCCTCATCAAAATAATAGGTTTTATTATCCTTTGGATTTGTTGATTCCTGAGAGGTACTAGTTCCTTTAGTAGTTTTTAAAAAACTTACTGTCTCTTTATTAGATTTACCAAACTTACTGGATCCAACTTCAACAAGTTTTGTATTAGGAAGATAAATGTTCTCTAAATCGCTAAGTCCTTCCCATCCAATATTTAAAGCAACTGATCCTACTATTTCTTTTTGAAAAACTTCTTTGCTTCCTACGATCATTGATGCTCCTACTTTTACCGTTCCTCCAAATGGCAAAACAGGATTTGACAAATCTAATCTTCCTGAATCATTCTGGACTATTATATCTTTCAATCCATTCACTACGACTTCTGTCCTGGCATTGGAGATTTTCACGTCTTTTAATAATTGATAAACATTCGAACCTCCATTTTTGAGCAATACTTTCACAATCGGAGCATTCGTGTGAAAAGTCCCTCCATGTAGTTCTGAATTATAAGGAACTACTTTGGGATCATCGGCACTTAACTGACAAGAAAATTTGATTTGATTTCCTGAAACGATGACATTTCCATAATGCTCTTTTTCTATCCATTCTTCTTCTCCCGTCAAAAGTATTTTTAATGGATCGCCTGAGAAGCTTCCTCCAGGAACACTTCCACTGCTTAGGGTCAAAATTATTTTAACCGTGCGTAATCCTCCTTTTAGAAATAGATTTGGAGAAGCTATCGCAAAACCAATCTCACTTTCCAATGCAGAACTATCTAAACCAAAAGGTTTCCAGGAACCATCCTCAGAACTTAGTGGCTCCCCTAATCCATCTTCAGAATTAGTAACTGGACTTGCATATATTTTTCCGCCCTTTTTATAAACACTTTTTAACTGAGCAACACTTGCTTTATTAATTGCAGTCTCCTCCGTTGATTTATAAATGAGTTGATTACCTTCACTGTCTTTTCCAGCCTTAAAGGCAATATCGTTTTCTAATAAAAAATCCTCTACCTGTTTTGCTAATTCGATAATAGCAAAAACCTGATCAGGCTGAGCTGGTCGCTCTTGTAATCGAAGGACTTCTTTATAATAAAAATTGACATGCTCTTCTTTGAGGCTATTCAAATGATTTTGAGCAAATCGGAATAATTTTAAAAAACTCAAATATAAGGACATGTGAGGTGCATGATCTCGCCATTCTTCTAGCGTTTCCTCCAAATAATTAAGACTTTCCGCTACTATTTTTAAAAATACTTTTGATAAACTTTGGTATACAGATTCAATTGCTTTTAAAGATGGACGTACCCATTGATCTACATGCAAAGCTATTACTGGAGCATTTGGAACATCGGGAGGGCTAGGTGCATTGGTCCCAAAAGCAAAGTGAAAGTCTGCTGCATTTAATCCTGCATAGACGTCATTCAGTTTTCCATCTGCCACCCAATCGACACTTAAACCTTGAGTAACAATCTGTTGCACATATTTTTGAGGGAGATTTGCTTGTGGAGCGAAAGCATTGGTTTGGCCATTATCAATGATTTGATAAGCCCCTCCTTTACCTTCTATTCCTACTTTGTAAAAGCCTAAAATATTTTTAAACGGTGTACTACAATTCTGCAAGATAGTAGCTTCTGAAAATGCTTTTAATCCACTTCGATTTGGGAGTCGATGGATTTGCTCATCCAAAAGGTGCGCTAAGGAAAAGATAAAATCAAAGAGTTTTTTGTAGCCGGGTAGTTTGGTCGGCAATGTGGTCAAATCCAATCCTAAACCTGCAATGTCATCTTCTGCTTCTTTCAATAATTCTTGAAAAGCTAAATCAAATTCTCGAATATCATTGTCGGCAATAAAAGCGATAAGTACAGAAACATCCGTTGAAAAAAACTCTCCCCAACTTCCACTCTGATGATTATTAGTATTATAGTAATATAAATGCTGCGAAAAGTTTTTTGCAAACAAAATCAAATCCGCATAGTTATGTTCGTCTATTTGAACATAGTCTTTTTGCAAAGTCTTTAAGATTCTTTGCGGTTGGCTGGTGCCACCTCGGACTAAAGGGTTTTTATGTTTGCACGTTTCTTCCACGTAATGTTTTTAAATTTTGAAAAAATATTCTTGAATAAACCTCCTTCCTCTTTTAAATATTCGTTCCTTCATTTTTATAATATGGAAATACAATATTAGACCGGGAATTAGTAGCTCGAATCGTAAAGTGTACAGTTATAATAATCCTTCCTTCAAACTCTCCTGAATCTTCCATTTCTACTTCATTTAAATCAACTCTGGCTTCATACCTGACTACTGCATTTTTCACAATGTCTGTCATATAGGTTTTAAGATCTGTAGTCAAAGGTTCGAAAAGCATTTGTTCCATGCCAGCTCCATACTCGTGATTCATGACTCTTTCCCCCAATCTTGTGGTCAATAAAATCATCAAACTTTCCTTGATATCTTGCTCTTCCTTGACCATTTCAACCGTCTTCGATTGTTTGTCAAAATGAGGAGGAAAGCTCCAGCCTGTTCCTAAATATGGTCTTGATAATGAATTGTCCAATGTTCTGTTTTTTCGTTTTTAAAATCTGGTTTATTTTTTTTCAACCTCCAATCATTACTGTTGGTAAGCCTACCACTACACTTCCCCCATGTGCTGTTGAATCTCCCATTCTTACTGCAGGCATTCCTTCTATCATTACTGTACCTGAACCCATGATCAAAGAATCCGGCGATCCTGCACATACACACATATCCCCTACTTTAGCTGCTGGCTGCCCTCCAATCAAAACGGTTACTGCACCAGGAGGTAAAATTGGTCCTCCTACATGAGGCGTTCCACCAGGCGTACTCATTGGACAAACATGCATATCATTAATTCTCGCTGCTGCTGGCATAATTTATTTTTTAGTTAAATGACTTAATTAATTTGAACGAGTGAACCTTTGATGGTAGTTGTTCCGCCAGAAGAAACTTCTGCAGAGGCACTTCCTTCTGATTTAAAACTACCTTGAGCTTTTGCTTCAACATTTATTCCTTCCACCTTTACATCGCCGGTAGCTTTCAAAATTATATCTTTAGCACTTTCCAAAGTGATTCCGTCTGAATTCATCATCAACTTATTTCCATTTTGATCTTCCATAATGATGCTTCCATCATCCTCATCGAGTACTATAGAATTTCCTCCCGGAGTAGCTACTGTGATGATCTTTTTTTCATCGTCAAACTCTAACTTGAGTTGCTCTCTGGAGAGATATCCTTTTTTGAAATTATCCTGAGTTATCGGTTCAGGGCTTGGTTTATTACTGCTATGAAGCATACCGAGTACGACTCCATCTCTTGGGTCATCATTGACGAATCCAACGATAACTTCATCCTCTACTTCCGGTCGAAAAAAAGTACCGCGTTCACTTCCAGCATCCAAACAAGATAAGCGACACCAAATTCCTTCCGCCTGTGCATCCATAATAGGAATTCGCACCTTGATGCGCTCTTCGCCTTCAGGATCCTCTTCTAATTGTGTCACTACGCCTACTTGTAATCCTCGAATAGCTGGCAGTAGTCCAGAGGCTGGTGCAGCAGTAACAGTATATGTTTCGTGAAACCATTCTTTGGAAAGTCCGAATTGGATATTTGTCACCCAATTACCATTGGCGATTTGATGATAAATGCCACTGACAAAAACCTCCCCGTTATAGCGATCTCCGAATCCTGAAAGGTTAATCATATCACCTGGCAGTAATTCAGAGAGTCCTTGAATTTTTACACGTCCATTAACTTGTGACAATCTACTATGCAATAATTTAGCATCTGCCCAGGCTTGTAATTCTTCAGTTTTGATATTTCCAGAATGGAATAATTCGTAAGTTGGTTGATCTAGTTTACTGGCTAAATCTCCCATCGAAAGATTTCCAGTTCCT
>CAYXQH010000125.1:2444-11892 GCA_964467425.1 uncultured Saprospiraceae bacterium | reverse complement strand
ATTTTGTTTTTGGAAGTGTTCGAAAGCAGGCGGATGCTGATCGTTTGAAAAGTGAACTGGGAGAACATTTTCATCCTTTAGTATTTGACGTTACGGATCGGGATGCCATTGATAAAGCGGCCAAAGAGGCTGAAAATAAGCTGAACGGAAAAGGGCTAACTTGTTTAATCAATAATGCCGGGTATGCACAAACCGGTCCTTTACAGCATCTTTCCGTAGAAGAACTCCACCATCAATTTAATGTTAATGTCTATGGCGTATTACGAGTTACGCAAGCTTTTTTGCCTTTGCTTGGAGCGCAGATTCCTGCAAAATATCCTCCTGGTAAAATCGTAAATATTAGCTCTGTTTCCGGGTTTGTAACGGCGCCGTTTCTGGGGGCTTATGCCATGTCAAAATATGCCGTCGAAAGTATGTCCGATGCTTTTCGAAGAGAATTGTCCATTTATGGTATTGATGTGATCATTATAGAGCCTGGAGCTGTGGAATCTGAGATATGGGACAAGAGTAAAAAATTAGATCCTAAATATTTGGAAACAGATTATGGCCCAATTCTTCAAAACTGGGATCAGATGATTGCTGGATCAGAAAACAATGCTGTTCCTCCAAGTCATGTAGCAGAGCGAATTTTTAAGAGCCTCCACCAAAGCAAACCTCCTACTCGATCGATCGTTGCTAAAAAGAAGACGGTCATGAAATTGGTAAAACATGTCCTTCCAGATCGATTTATCGATAAAAAAATTACTCAAAATTTTAAAAAGGCATTGGGTACTGAAAAATAAATTCTTTAGGCTAGAAACAAAAAAAGCTCATTCAATTTGAATGAGCTTTTTTTTATAAAATGATTCTTGAAAGAATTATCTAAGTTGCTTTCTTTCTTTGATACGCGCTTTTTTACCAACTAAATCACGTAGGTAATATAGTTTTGCACGTCTTACTTTTCCTCTTTTAAGGATTTTGACTTCAACAACAGCTGGAGAGTTTAAAGGAAAGATACGCTCTACACCAACACCGCTAGATATTTTTCTTACGGTAAAAGTCTTAGTAGACCCAGATCCTTTGATTTGTATTACATCTCCTCTGTATGCCTGGATTCTCTCTTTATCCCCCTCCACAATTTTGTAGCTTACTACAACATTATCGCCAGGACGGAATGTCGGATGTTCCTTTGCTTCGTATAAATCTTGAACATATTTTATAGCATCCATCATTCAAAAATTTTATAAATGTTAAAATTAGATTTCGGAGTGCAAAGATAAGGGATTTTTTGAAAAAAGAATGATTTTTATAAATATTTTTTAAAGGCTATAATTTCGCTTTTTAGCGTATCAGCGTGACAAAGCCTTTATACTCATGTGGTTTCCCTCTGGGGCCCGTAAAGCGCACATAACAGACATAAACACCATTTTGGGCATTCTGGCCAGCATTGTTTATTTGCCCATTCCAGGATTGAGAAGGATCAAGCGTTTCAAAGACTAATCCACCCCATCGGTTGACAATTTTCATATTAAAATCACGAATTCCGCGGAAGAAACCGCCTCCTCTAAAAAATTCATTCGTTCCATCTTGATTTGGCGTGAATGCATTTGGTAGAAAATAGGTTACCTGTGGTTCTACATCCACAAATTGAATCATCGTATCCAGACACCCATAACGATGCGTAATAACAAGTTGGATTTCCATCAGTCCAGTATCCGGGAATGAGAAGACAGGGTTTTCTAAAATACTATTGCCAAATGTCCCAAATTGCCAATTCCAGCTTGCTGCACGTTTTGACTGATCAAAAAATTCTACCTCCGGTTCAAAATTAGTTGCAGCACTTGGTGAGAAAGTAAAGTCCGCTACCGGGAAAGAATCAATTAAAATCCATTGTGGAAATGCTCGACTGGTATAACAACCAATTGGAGAGGTAATTTCTAAAGAAATATCAAAAGCGCCAGGTCGTTGGAAGGTATGCGTTGGACTTATATCTCCTGAACTACTTCCATCTCCAAAGTCCCATATTATATCATAGGTGTCATCAATCGGTGAAGAGAGGTTTTCAAAAAGAATTTCTGCAGGTGGGCAGCCAACAAACGAACTGGGTTCAATAATGATCAATGGAGGAACTGGAAACCAGGTAACTTGTTGAACGTATGTTTCCATACAACCTAATTCATCGGTTATTGTCAAAGACACATCATAATCTCCGGGGTCTTGGTACTCATGCACCGGATCAAGTTCAGAAGATGTACTGCCATCTCCAAATGACCATTGGTAATCTACCAGTGTTCCATTTTCTGAATAGGCCATATTAGAAAAAGTAACGGGTCCTGCAACGCAAGTATCATAATCAAAAGTAAAATCTGGTATTAATGCACCTGCAATTTCGACACTGATGTTAGCCGTATCAGAACATTGGGTCCCTGGGTTTAAAACCATAATTCCAAGATAAGTCCCAGGTCCTGGGAAGGTAACGGTTGGTTCTGGATCCGGAAAAATCCAATCTGTTCCATTAACATCAAAATGCCAGGCGTACTCAGTAATAAACTGAGATTGAAAACTGGCATTTTCAAATGTAAACGTCGTCTCTTCACAGCTTTCATAAATATAAAAATCATCGACCAGGTTTCCTTCTAACTCAGCAACAACAGTCGGTTCGCAATAAGCTACGTTAAATTGAAAATCTCTTTGGACCGTACTTAGCAAAACTCCATCACGGTATTCTTTCACACAAATGCCGACTACAAATTGTCCTTGTGTTTCGGGAGTCCCTGTTAATAATCCTGAGAAAGGATCAATACTTACGACCGGATTACCAGCAAGAGGCATGGTAAGATCATAAGTTGGTAATATAAAATCAACGCCATTATAAGGCGGTGGCATATCTGGATTGGGGTAGATACCATCTGGTGCCGTTGGATTACCATATAAACCGCCTCCTTTGAGTGGAGTACAAAATTCATATACTAATTGATCTCCTTCAGCATCTGTAGCAGAATGGTCAAAATTTAATGCTTGATCTACACATATTATAATCGGTGGAAAGTTGGAGAAAACCGGACTAGAATTACACTCTAATTGTGCTTTATTAGTTAACTCAATGGTATAGGTCGCTCCCGTTTCATCTGGGTTATAGATATTTGAAATAGAAGAATTTCGACAACAACGCTGGTATGTTATATGATAACTATCCGTACTAATTGGAAGGCTTCTTTCAAAAACATAAATACCTTCTTGCACACAAATATTTGGAGGAACAATTAAACAGGGGTTTCCGGCATCTGCCTGTAACCAGGTAATTTCAGGAGCTGCAAGATTCAAGGTGGTAATATAAGGGATGGTATTATCTCCTTCGTAGATCGTGACGGTTCCGATGGAACCTCCTGGAACGGAGTCAAAATCCTGCCCATTTCCTGCACAATCTCTATAAATTTTAAGGATAAATCGATATATCTTCGCATTCGGATCGTTTGGATCAACTCCGAGACATTCATAAAAAATTTCTCCTCCAATAATATGGTACGCATAGCTATGCATAGAAAAACATAGCAAGATAAAAAGTACCACAAGTCTTTTAAACAGACTTTTCATATAAATAGGACTAAGAGTATATCTAAGTTATCTGATTAGCGTAGCATAACCTTTAATTTCATGTGGTTGACCCCGAGGTCCTGTATATCGGACATATACCAAATAGACTCCATTGGGAGACATCCTGCCGGTATTTGCTTTTTTCCCATTCCATCCTTCTGAGGGATCAGAGCTTTCAAAAACTAATCCTCCCCATCGGTTCATCACTTTGATATGATAATCTCTCATTCCTCTAAAGAAACCTCCTCCTTTGAAAAATTCATTCTTTCCATCTTCATTTGGGGTAAAAGCATTCGGCAAAAAGAATGTAACCTTGGGTTCTACATCTACAAAATAGGTAATGGAATCTAAGCATCCATACCGATGTGTAATGATTAATTCTACTTCCATTAACCCAGTATCTGGAAAAACGAAGCTTGGATTTTGTAAAATAGTACTTCCATATTGATCGAAGGTCCAATCCCAGGCAGCGGCTCTGACAGATTCATCTGTAAACTGAACTTCAGGCTCGAAATTATCCGCCTTTTCCGGCGAAAAACTAAAATCCGCGATAGGTAATGAATCAATATCTATCCAATTCGGAAATCGTCGACTCGTATAACAACCTATTGGTGAAGTAATTTCTAAATTAATGTCGAAAAGTCCTGGGGTATTAAAAACATGTGTTGGACTAATCACACTATCCATTCCTCCATCTCCAAAATCCCAACGCAAATCATAGGTATCATCAATCGGAGTAGATAAATTTATAAATTCTACCTCAGCAGGTGGACATCCTACAAATGTACTCGGCTCAATAATAATCAAAGGAGGGACCGGAAACCAATTCACCATTTCCGTAACAGATTCGGTACAACCGATCGTGTCCGTCACCGTCAACATAACGGGTCGAAGTCCCGGATCTTCATAACTATGTATTGGGTTCGTTTCAACAGACGTATTCATATCTCCAAAATTCCATGCCCATTGATTTATAGCCGAGTTAGATAGTATGGTCAAATCTGTAAAATCTACCGGTCCAGCGACACATGTATCATATTCAAATTCAAATTCCGGATTGATGGGTGGTGTGATGGTGATTTCTAATAGCGCAGTATCAGAGCATTGTGTACCTGGATTCACGATCATTGTTCCGGGGTAAAAGCCTGGTCCTGGAAAAGTAACGGTAATATCCCTGGTATCATAAGACAAGGGTTGCGTTCCAGCTCCCACATCAAAGGTCCACAAGTAATCTGTTATAAATTGCTCATCAGTACTTTGGTTAATTATAGTGAGCGTAGAATCAACACATGATTGAAAAATATAAGCACTCCCTGCATCTACTCCATCGATACCTGCATTAACAGTAGGCTCACAAAAGGCAACATTAAACTGATAATCTCTCTGAATGGTACTTAGTAATTCTCCATTTCTAAATTCTTGGACACATATACCCACAACAAACTGACCTTGTTCGGTTGGAACTCCAGTAATCAAACCATCAAAAGTATTGATCGTG
This sequence comes from uncultured Saprospiraceae bacterium, assembly GCA_964467425.1. Taxonomy (GTDB): domain Bacteria; phylum Bacteroidota; class Bacteroidia; order Chitinophagales; family Saprospiraceae; genus JAHDHW01. Next base: position 6,821 of record CAYXQH010000125.1, on the reverse strand, counting down.
ACTTGTGGGTTTCCGCCGAGTGGATTTAGTGGCGAATAATTATTAGCTAAAATAAACTGGACTTCATTATAAGGAGGAGGTTCGTCCGGATTTGGAGCAACATTTCCGGTAGCACCTCCAAGAAGTGGGCTACAAAAGCTATATACTAATTGATCGCCATCCGGATCAAAAGCAGAGTTATCTATTTGTAATTCTTCATTAACACAAATCACCGTTTGCGGAAGATTAGTAAAGGTAGGAGAAGAATTACATAAGGTCTGAGCAGCAGGCGTTAATTCAATTGAATATGTAGCACCAGCCTCTCCTGGGTTTTCAATATTCGTAATGGTATTATTTCTACAGCATCTTTGGTATACAATGTGATAACTCTCTGTACTAATTGGTAGATTAAGAAAAAACGTGTACACGCCTTCCTCTCCACAAACGTTCGGAGGAACTATAACACATGGATTTCCGGTATCATTATCAATATCTGTAACTACTGGAGCATCTAAAATACGATTGAAGAATTCTACATTTGAATCCCCTAAAAAGACGGATACAGTTGCATCTGTGAAACTACCCGGTGAGGAATCAAATTGTGCTCCACCTCCTTGACAATCTCGATATACTTTCATTGTGAAAATATAGATCTGATTATTCGGATCAAGAGGATCTGGCCCATTACAAACATAAGTCATTTCTCCTCCAATAATATGTGCAGCATTGACACTTAGTATCCCTGTAAAAAACAACATTAAAGTTAGAAAACCCAAGTATACCTTCTTCATGGTGTAAACGATTATCAATTTATGGTTAAAATAAGCACAAAAGACCTTTTTTAAAGAGCAGTGCAGATTTATATCTATGTTTTGAGATAGTTAATTTTGTAAAAAGCTGAACGGGTGCTTTTCAGAATATCTAACAAAATTATAAAAAGGCAGTTTCATTGTTGAAATACTTCCCTTTGCGGCATGAAAATAGGGAAAATATACTACAAGATAAGCATAATCACACTAAGACGAAAACCAGTTAGCAAAAATATATCACATTTAGCGAATTAAAGTGGCATAGCCCTTCAATTCGAAATCATTATTCCTAGGATCCGTGTAATTTACAATATAAACATACACACCATTAGGGGATTCCCGGCCCGTATTTCGTTTTCGACCATTCCACCCTTCTTTAGGGTTATTAGACTCAAAAACAATCTCTCCCCATCTATTTAATATTGTCATTCTAAAGTTTTCAATCCCGTCAGTTATACCATTTCCGCTAAAGAAATCATTAATCCCATCAGCATTAGGCGTAAAGGCATTCGGTACAAAATAGGTCACCTTAGGTATTACATCCAATATTTGAACAAGTGTATCCATGCAACCACTTTCATGTGTAACGATTAAGGTAATTTCCTGTCTTCCAGTATCTGGAAATTCAAACACTGGATTTTGTTGACTTGAAAAACCATCGCCATCAAAATCCCAAAACCAAAACGATGGCTCAAAAGATAAATCAGTAAAAGTAACGACTGGATCAAAACTATTCACTTCTTCCGGAGAATATATAAAATCAGCAATTGGAGATGCCCGAACAGTAATCAAACTTGGCCAGAAATCTTCAATAAAACAACCAATGGGTGAAGTTACTTGTAAGGAAATATCATAAATGCCTGGTTCGGTATAGACATGCGTTGGACTTACGTCACCACTCGTCGTTCCGTCTCCAAAATCCCATACAATATCATAAGTAGAATCAATGGGAATAGATAAATTATTGAAAAACACATCTAATGGTTCACAGCCATTAAACGAACTCGGTTCTATAATCAAAATAGGTGGTGCTGGAAACCAGGGTACCACTTGAGTCTCTGTATCCTCACAACCATTTTCATCCGTCACCGTTAAAGAAACCGGGATATTCCCTGGACTATTCAACATATAAACGGGATTCTGTTCATCACTTGTCCCCTGTTGCCCAAGATCAAAATTCCAAAACCAATCGGTAATTCCATTGGGTCCGATACCACTAAACGACATATCCGTAAATGTCACAGGTCCTGCTATACAAGTATCATAGGCAAAAGAAAAATCAGCCTCGATCTCCGGATAAATATTTACATTTATAAAAGCCGTATCTCCGCAATCTAATCCAGGATTTAAAACTAGAACACCTTGGTAGGTTCCAATATCAGGAAAAGTAATAGTAGGCTCCCATTCGGTAAAAGTTTCCGTGTTACCATTTATATCAAAGCTCCAAAAGAATTCATCAATATTTTGCTGCTGGACACTGTTATTTCCAAAAGTAATCGTATTGTTACCACAGGAGTTAAGAATAAATTCCTGCGCATTTACAATCTCATCAAAATCCACACGAGCATCTACTAATGGTTCGCAATTCGTTACATTAAATTGAAAATCTCTTCGAACCTGACTCAATAGTACACCATTTCGATATTCGCTAACGCATACTCCAACTACAAATTGACCTAATGTATTAGGAGTCCCGGTAATAAAACCAGTATTCGGGTCTATAGTTACCGGAGGCGTTCCTCCCATAGGATCCAACTCTGTATAGGTAGGTAAGACATATTGAACAGGGTCAAATGGAGGTTCACAAGGATAAACTGGCTGAACACCATCACATCCATTAGGGTCTCCAGGGTTCTCAGCTGTTCCAAAAGGTCCTCCTCCTAAAAGTGGTGCACAAAACTCATATACTAATTGATCTCCATCAACGTCTGTGGCAGAATGATCAAAAAACAATGGGTTGTTTACACAAATAACGATCGGTGGAAAATCATTATAGACCGGTGAATTATTACAAGCGGCTTGCGCTTCTGGCGTCACCTCTACGGTATAAGTTGCACCAGAATCTTCAGGGTTAACAATATTATTAATGGTATTATTTCTACAACAACGTTGATATACAATGTGATAGCTACCCGGCGAAGAAGGCAAATTTATGGTGAACGTATATCTTGCCTCCTGAACACAAACATTGGTCGGAGGTATCAAACAAGGGTCATCAGGTGGCAAAACCTCCTGAATACCTCCAGTAATATTTACATCTCTCGTTGCAAATAGACTATAAGAGCCTGCAATTTCATGATAAATGGAAATAAAAGCGGGAGAATCATACGGAGCACCATCTGAGCTACAATCTCGGTAAACAAACATCGTAAAGGTGTAGCCATCATCACCATTACATGTATAGGTGATTTCTCCACCAATTATATGCTTCGCTTTAGTCTCTGTAGTGCACAGAAGACATAAAAAACAGGTAATTATAAAATAGAATTGATTAAACTTCAAAATGCTAGTTTTTTTCTTGGCTAATTGTGGTCTTTTAATACAGGTCTTAAAATACCTGATTTATGGTAAAAAACCCAATTTTCCAAAGTTTTCGTATGCTTTATATATCACATTTAGCCAAACAGCGTTTTAATTGTCAGGTACGATACAATTATTGTGTGGAATCAGTAGTATCAAAACATAATTATATTTCAATATATTGCGTTTTTCTTTCAATATTTTGTTCTTATCTTAGATATCATTTTGGTTTAAAATTTGATATTAATATTTTTTTAATCTGTTGTTGACTCTTTGGTATTTAATTAATTTAGAGCTAGCAATTCAAAAAATTACTCTAAATGGCTGAATTTTTAAAATATTCTTTTCAATAAAGCTAGAATGACTAAAACAAATTTAAAATCTTTTATGTTCGAAAAAGATAATTTAGAAAACATAAAAGCGGTATTAGAGAACGGAGGACTAATTTTATACCCAACAGATACCATTTGGGGGATTGGGTGCGATGCCACTAATTCTCAAGCCGTCGAAAAAGTGTACGATCTCAAACAGAGAGATCGAAACAAGAGCTTCATTATCCTGGTTGACTCCATTGAGATGATGAAAGAATACGTAGAACATATACACCCGCGTATAGACACACTCCTTTTACATCATACTCGACCTCTGACTATTATATTTGATCAGGCTAGAAATCTTCCTGAAAATTTAGTGGCAAATGATGGTAGTATTGGTGTTCGCTTAGTTCAAGACGATTTTTGCCGCGAATTAATCCAGACTTATGGCAAGCCATTAGTGGCAACATCCGCCAATATCAGTAATGAGCCATTTCCCGGAAATTTTGGCGAAGTTAGTAGTGCCGTCATCGAAAAGGTCGATTATGTTTTCAAACAACGCCGTTACGAAAAAGAAAATAAAGAACCCAGTGTGATCGTCAAAGCACAAAATGATGGGGAGCTTATTTTTATCAGAGAGTAGATCGCCTTCGGCGATAATGATGGTTCTCGTTTCACTCGAAAATGATGGTCCCGACTGGAAGTCGGGAAATGATCGTTCTGACTTCGTCAGAAAATGATGGTCCGCCTTCGGC
>CAYXQH010000125.1:0-2344 GCA_964467425.1 uncultured Saprospiraceae bacterium | reverse complement strand
GGAAATAAGTGATAGTTCGCCTAAGGTAAAAATAATAGAAGGACAAAATACCACAGTTATATATACTACCATTTTCGAGCGAAGCGAGAACTATCATTTCCATTTGCCGAAGGCGAATGGACCATCATTTCCCGATTTATCGGGACCATCATTTTCAACCGCAGGTTGAACCTTCATTTTCGCCGCAGGCGAACCCTCTTAACCCTTCCTTAACTTTCTTGCTGAAACTTTGACAAAATAAATTTTGTTAAGTATATTTGAGATGACAAAATATTTTTTGTTAACACCTAAAGTATGCATACATCATCTTTTTTTATTATTAAACCTTTGAACATACATGAAAAACATTGTAGGCCAAACGCCTAGAGGGAAAGACTTCTTTCCCCGAACACAAATCATCGAAAAGATCTACCGGAGACTGGATTCTGGTAGTCACATCTATATTTCTGCTCCCCGACGTGCTGGTAAGACTTCCATAATGCGGTATCTCGAAGATTTCCCTAAAAAAGGTTATGCCTTCGTATATGTAAGTGTGGAGGATATTGAAGATAGCGAAAGTTACTTCAAAATACTTTCAGAGGAGCTCCTCGAAAGTGATGCGGTCGGAAGACTGATGAAAGCTTCTGAAAAAGTTTCTACTATTTTCGAGCGGTTTAAAGAGCATGTCAAACGTATCAAAGTTTGGAACATTGAATTTGAAGCACCGGAGAAAGAGAAGCCAAGATTTATTGATGAGTTTGAAAAACTGATGCGAGAATTGGACACCTCTGATAGCCGGATTGTTATCCTGGTAGATGAATTTCCGATTTGCCTGGAACGGATTATAGGAGAGCATGGTGAAAAAGATGCCGTGGAATTTTTACATGCAAACCGAAGTATTCGTCAACGTATCAAACGAGGAATACAGTTCGTTTATACGGGATCAATTGGTCTTCCAAATATTACGCGCAAACTAAATGCAACTGCAACGATCAATGATTTAAATGTTGTTTCTGTACCTCCACTCTCTGAGCAGGAAGCTGGTAATTTCATACGTAAACTTTTAAAGACATACAATGTAAAATACGAGCCAGGTACCGTAAAATATTTGATGACCCGATTAAAATGGTTGATCCCATTTATGATTCAGTTAGTTGCACAGATGTTGATTGACAATTATGAAAATACAACGATTCGAGTCTCAAAAGAAACGATCGATAAGGTATTAGATAAAGCGAGTAATCATCGCTATAATTTATACTTTGAAAACTATTACAGTCGTTTGGATAAAACCCTTCCAAAGGAAGAAAGTCAGATCGCCAAGCATATTTTATTATTAATTGCTCAACAAGATAAAGTTCCGATGGATGCCTTAAAAGTATTGAAAGATGCTCCTCGGGTATTAGAAATTTTAGAATTCGACGGCTACATCAATAATCAAAATAATGTATTTAGTTTTAATTCACCCATTTTACAGATGTGGTGGAAAAAGTACGCTTCAGAATGATTTCATAGGTTATGTGGTTATATGGTTATGTGGGATATATCTACATTACTATATAACTACATAGCTACATAACTCATATTTTCATGTCTAAATCCCGTAAGCATACCACTGTCAGCTATCTCTATAATCCTCAGAATTTACCGAAGGATGACCTGATCGAGAACTTTATTGTTCGGCAAAAAACTTTTGCGCGAATCTTTAAAGAGATTAAGCGATCTAAGATGCAACACCCTGAACAACACTTTTTGATTGAAGGGAAAAGAGGAATGGGAAAAACAACTCTATTACTAAGGTTGAGTTATGAAATTGAAAATAATAAATCTTTGAGTCGCTGGTTAAGCCCTTTAGTTTTTAATGAAGAAGAATATAGTATTCGAAAATTATTTAAGCTTTGGGAGCGTATTGCAGAATTATTAGAAGAAAAGAATGCATCCTTCCGTGGCATTCGCGCAAAAATGAAACTTCTTTCCGCAGCGAATGATTCTGATGAAGCTTATGAAAAAGAGGGATTTGATTTATTAAGCAAACAACTGCAAAGTCATAAAAGGAAAATCATCTTATTCATTGATAATGCGACAGATATGTTTAGCAAATTTTCGGATAAAGATGCGCATCGTTTTCGAAAAGTATTACAAACTTCGGCAGATATTCGAATTGTTGCAGCTTCCGCAATACCGGTTCGGCCTTTCTATGATTACCGCCACCCTTTCTATGAGTTTTTTAAAATAGAACACTTGCAAGGTTTAGATACCTTCGACACGTTTGAATTACTTTCTAAATTAGGGAAACTATTTCCCGGTCGTGATGTAAATGAAATCTTACAAAACCAAAAAGGAAAAATAGAAGCACTTCGACGTT
>CAYXQH010000124.1:0-11908 GCA_964467425.1 uncultured Saprospiraceae bacterium | reverse complement strand
AAAAGGCGTTTATGTTTAAAGATGCGGATGATGCTTTGGATGCGGTGTTGAATTCATAGAATCTCTACGCATTGTGTAGAGTTTTGGATATGCTAAAAATTAAACCTAAAACTGAATCGGAACGATTATAATATTATGAGTAAACAAATCACCAATAGCGAACAAGATTTATTTGTTGAAATCCAACAGATGATAAATGACGCAAGAAGTGCGGTCAGCAAAACAATCAATTCAGGACTGACACTTATGTATTGGAGTATCGGCAAAAGAATTAATGAAGAGATACTGAAAAACGAACGTGCAGAATACGGGAAGCAGATTGTCTCTACATTGTCGAGACAATTGACTGAGGAATACGGCAGAGGTTGGAGTGAGAAACAATTACGCCATTTTATTCGATTTACAGAGACTTTTCCTGATTTTCAAATTGTCTCTACAGCGTCGGGACAATTGAGTTGGTCTCATTTTAAAGAGATAATCTACTTAGAAAAAGAGTTAGCTGCCCAATTTTATGCTGAGATGGCGCGAGTTGAAAACTGGAGTGTACGTACACTACGTTCTAAGATTCAATCTATGTTGTTTGAGCGTACCGCTATTTCACAAAAGCCAGAAGAGTTGGCTAAACTAGAATTACAAAAACTAAGAGAATCTGACCAACTAAGTCCCGATTTGGTCTTTCAAAATCCATACGTGCTAGATTTTCTTGGACTGAAAGACACCTTCCTTGAAAAAGACTTTGAGCAAGCCATACTCAATAAAATAGAACATTTTCTCCTTGAACTTGGTAGTGGATTTGCCTTTGCTGAACGCCAAAAACGAATGATTATAGACAATAAGGACTATAAGCTCGACTTATTATTTTATAATCGGAAACTTCGTAGGCTTGTCGCTATTGATTTGAAAATTGGTAAGTTCAAAGCTGAATACAAAGGGCAAATGGAGTTGTATCTTCGTTGGCTTGAAAAACATGAAATGCAAGAGGGAGAAGAGCAACCAATTGGATTGATTCTTTGTGCTGAAGGTAATCATGAGCAAATTGAGTTATTACAACTAGATCAAGCCAATATCAAAGTCGGTCAATACATCACTAAGTATCTTCCAAAGGATTTATTGAGAAAAAAGCTGCATGATTTTGTGGAAGCTTCTCGACGACAGATTGATAATAGGTGAATTTGTTATTTCTCCCACACGATACTTAAGATGTTTTTGAATGACTCAGTAACGATACAATACTCATAGAACTCAGAATCTTCATCATTGTCATTAATTTTAAAAAAAGTTGATTTTGAAATCTCTTGTTGTAATTCGTCTTTTTTATAGATGGGCTTATAATCAGCTTCAATGTATTCCATTGCTACTGAATCATCAGGAGGAGATAGTTTTGTAAGGTCTTTTATCCAAACTTTGAGATCATCAGATTTTTTCCAATATTTTATCTTACCATTAAATATATGGAACATAGCTATAGGGTGTAATCCTGTTTCAAAGTATTTAAAGGCAACAGAAGTCAAACTTGTATTAAACCTTTCTGCTAAGTTTCTAATTAACTCAGGGGTTAAAATTTTACCTTTGGCTTCATTATAAAAAAGATCGCTTGGCATCAAATATTCTGTAGCAAACTGATTGGCTTCATATTCTTGCGAACCTTTCTTTAATTGCTTTTCTGTATTGTTGAACCAATCAAGACTTACATTATCTTCATGGAGTGGACTACCTTTATGCATTTCTAAATGTCCCAACTCATGAGCTATTGCAAACCTTCGTCTTCCTTCATACTTAATTTCTGAATTAATAAAAATTGTTGAAAGGCTTTTGCCATAAACAATTCTACCATCCGTTTTTCCCATTGGCTGGTATCTAACTATTCCTCCTCTTCCTATAACTACATCTTCAATAGGAATATCATCAGGATCGTCAATTCCTATTTCATCTCTTAACCTTATAGCTGCTAATTTCCCTCTATTCATCTTCTAGATTTGCGTCAATTTCATCAAAAAGGGTAGTTAAATCTAATTGCTGGAGAATATTTCCCATTTCTTCTTCAGTCATTTTATCAAAATTGCGATAGTTAGCTGCTAACCCGTAACGTTCTACATGCTTCTTGAAAATAGAAAATACATTGTCTTTGTTTTTGTTTTCAATTGACTTCAGTCGACCTGTTGCTTCCGCAATTGAAATGATCTTGGTAACTCTATTTTTTTTGAGATTCGTTTTAGCTTTAAAAAGTATCTGTTTTGCCAATTTCTTATATTTAGCATTCTGCCCCTCATATAATTCATCTGATTCAGAAACAATTTTATTATCTACTGAATGATCTTTATCTAAATAATAATTAAGGAGTCCTTCCTCAATATTTCTCAATAATTTTTCTTTACTCATTGCTGTTAGAATTTAGAAGTTCTCTTATAGGGTTGAGTTTTCGTTCTAATCTTTTGATCGCCTTGTAAACTTCTTTAACATCTATTTTCCAAAATTCAGCTATCTCTCTTGGCTTTTTCATTTCATCCATCCAACACTCAAATACCATTTCTTCAATTTCATCTGGAGGAGGTATGTGCTCTTTAAGCTTTTGGCTTAATTTAGTTTTTAAGTCTTCTAATTCAGTACTTTCATTTGAATCAGAGGCTAAAAGTTCTTCTAATTCAAAGTCATAATTAAAATCCATAGATTTTTCTCCAAACTGCTTATTATACTGATATACCAAGCCTTTAACTGCTAAAAAGAGAAAACTCTTGAATGTATAAGATTTATTCCATTTTCTAACACCCATAACTGTCTTCTCAAATATATCACCTACCAATTTTTCAGCTTGAATGATATCGTTCCCTTTCATTCTATTAAGAGCATAATGTACTAAATCCTTAAATAATAATTCAAGGTTATGAGCATTTAACTGCTCTGTGACTTCTTTAAGTGTTGCTATGTTTTTAACCGGTTTCACTATTAATAGCTCAGTTTTTGGGAAAATTTGCCATCAACGGCAAAAAAAGATGAAATCTCAGCTTATATAGGTGTAAGAGAGACATTAAAAACAAAATTACCTAATTATCAATAGATTATGAGCAAAAACGTCTTACAGATTGTAGCAGGGATAATATTTTTTATTTGGGCTAAGTGGCTGGCAAGTGATGAATTACGTCCAGAGTTATTTGGCATGGCGATCGGTGTAGCCTCTGCTTTAATAATACAAGTCCTTTACTTTCTATACAATGAGCGCAACCTTCTTCAACTCTATGTCAATTCCCTAATTCTAAAACGTAACTCAGAAATTAGATTATCAATCGCTTACCTATTTAAAATTGAATGTCGCGGGAAGTATTTACTGGTAAAGAATAGTCGGTTTGAAAAAGTAACCTACCAACCTGTTGGTGGGGTTTATAAATTCTATCATCCAGAAGCTACTAACGAATTGAGTTGTATGAGCATTATCACCGATAATTCAATTAAGAATGATGAAAAAAGTGAATATGATTTGCGCTTAAAAATGTCAAAGCGGAAATATCTAAGAAGGTTTATAAAGTGGTTTTTCAATTCAGAAAAGCGAGAAACAGACCCTTGGAGAGAATTTTACGAAGAATTGATAGGTTCTAATATCCTACCATCTACACAGTTTAATTACATCTATTACAATTTAGTGGGTCAACACTTTGAGCCGATTCACGAAGACCCTTATTATAAAGTAGATACTTTTAAATATGTTGACGTTTATACACCTAGGTATATCAATCAAAAACAAATGGATGAGGTCGAAAACCTTCTATCAATAAATAGTGATGATTTTATTTGGGTAACCGAAGAAGAAATCAAAAAGAAATTTAGCAAAGACGGCAAGCGAATTTCTGACCATGCGCATAAAATATTTTTCACAAAAAAATTAAGTTAAATGTTAGTAATAGAAAAACGAGCAACTCAAATAGATAATTTGCTTAATGAGATGGCAAAAGAAGTACAGCTTGATGAAACGAGATATAAGAGAATGATTGTGAGCTATGAAGCAATTAAGAAATGGATAGAGTCAGATGAAGTATTCTTCAAGCCTTTTAAGTATGAAGTATATCCACATGGATCGGTGCGAATATTTACAACAGTAAAACCAATTGGAAAGGATGAATTTGATTTGGATATTGTTATTCATTTTAAGGACAATACGATCCTTCATACCCCAATGAAAATTTATACTGAACTTAAAAGAAGATTAAGCGAGCATGAGACGTATAAAAAAATCCTTGAAGCTAAAAGTAGAGTTATTCGATTAAATTACTCAGGTGATTTTCATATGGATTTAATGTCTGGTATTCAAGATAATCCATATGATGAAAATAAAATAAGAGTACCAGATCGAGAACTAGGAAAGTGGGTTAGTAGTAATCCAAGAGGCTATGCTGATTGGTTTATGGCTAAGGCGAATCTTGCAGAATCAAGTTTATTAGAAAAAGCGTTAAGAGCTGAGAAAATCCAAGCAGATGATTTTAATAATAAAAAGCCATTGCAAAGAGCGGTGCAATTAATTAAACGCTATCGTGATATATACTTTGAAAAGGATGGTAGCTATAAAACCAGAAGCATTATTTTAACAACAATAGCAGGTCAGCTTTATTCAGGTGAAGAAAGCATATTTGAAACTGTTGATAATATCATCACTAAGATTCGAGCAGAATTCAGATTTCCAGAACGATTAAAAATTCTCAATCCTGTTAATTCTGAAGAAGACTTCACCGACAAGTGGGATGATGAACCAGAGTATTATGAAGCTTTTAAAAAATTTGTTGCTCACTTGTATACTGAATGGCAAAAGTTGAAAGAAGAGAATGGTGTAATTGAAGAATCAAAAATTTTCAAAGGATTATTTGGAGACAAATTAGTTGAACGAGTTCAGTTAAGAGAAAGTGAAGTGATTGGAGAAATAAGAAAAAATGGTGGTTTAGGTGTTATTAGAGATACAGGTATCATTTCAAACTCAACAAGTTCGAAGAACGATTCTGTTAAGAAAAATACATTTTTTGGTGAATGAAAAGAACAAATAATAAAAAGACAATTTCTCAGCAGCTAGGAAATATAAGGACAAAGTACGGCCATTTCAAATCTGTGATAAAGCGTAATTCAATTATCATCAACGGTCAAATACGCCCAACCTCAAGAAGCGAAAACTACAGCTTTGTGCTTGAATATACTTTGAATAAAAATCCAAAGGTCAGAATTGTTTCACCAAACCTTGTGAGAAATAACAAGGGTGAGAAAATTCCTCATATGTACGCACAAAAACATCTTTGTTTATATAGACCAAAGTATAATGAATTTAAAAGCTCTGACTTCTTATCTGAAACAATAATTCCATGGATAGCTCTTTGGTTATATTATTATGAACAATGGCATATAACAGGAAGGTGGCTTGGAGGAGGTGAACATCCAAATCAAAAACAACAAAAGAATGCGAAGAAAAGATAAGCACATATTGAAAGGCGCAGTTATTGGAGCCACAGTCACATCAATTGCTGATATTATTTTGCAATGGGTAGAACACAGAAATACTAACCAAGAATTTACTTGGGAAAGTTATAATGGCATAAGGACACTAAAAAGGGCAGCCATAGGTGGATTTGTTGGTGGTGGAATTGGTTATGCCTCTTACCAATATAAAATAAGTGAGGAATCCAAGTTACCTTTTAACTCAGATAATTATTTGAAAAAACTTCTAACGGAAGAAAATCTTAAATCTGACCCTGAAACTTTGAAGAAGATAATCTCTGCCAGAAAGAAGATAAAAAACTGGCTTTGGAAGGAGTTTGAGTCAGAACTTGTTCACTTTCCAGAAGATGCTGGTTCATTTTTTAAGCGAACAGCGCTTACGTCTAATTTTGACTTAGATATAATTCTACCTTTCAAAAAAGGTAGCTTCGAATCTTTGAAAAAAATGTATTATACCGTGTATGAGATAATCGGAGATGAGTTTGGACAAAAGGCTAATGTAAGTAAGCAATCAAAAGCTATTGGGTTATCTATTGTACATAAGGGCGAACTCATTCATTTTGATATTGTGCCAGGAAGAGAAATCAATGATTATAAAGTGGATCGAGATTTAAACCTATATGTAAGACCAGATTGGATTTGGCAGAGAGGTGGGCAATTTAAAACGAATTCTAAAATTCAAAAACGAATTACAGTCAATAATCCAAAAGCTAGAGCCGTTATCAAGCTGTTGAAAAAGTATAAGAATGCTAATGGATTGAAAATTCCTTCAACTATTATCGAGCAATATACATTAGTTGCCTTATCAGAAAAAAAATACGGAATGAATTATTCAGAGACAGAAAATTTTTTAAATACTATGAGTCATATTTCGAAAAAAATTACTCAAAGTACTTTAATAGATAAGGCCAATTCTAATAATAACCTTCATGAAAAGATGGATTATTATCAACGAAATAATATTGCAGAGCAATTAAATAGAGATATTGAACGTATTGAAGACAATCCTCGTTACATTAAAGAAGTTTTTGATTGACCAAATATGATCTGAGGCTTTTAAAAAGGTTGAAACACCTTATGTCAATTGTAAATTAGAATTAAAAAAAAATATTTAAAATGGAAGAATTTTTCACAGGAGATAACTGGGTTAGAAATTTATTAATGCTATTGATTCCTTTTGGAATTTTAGTTTTTGCAGCTTTATCATTTTTCAGAAAGAAGAGTAGTAAATCAAAAAGTGTGAATGTTCGTGATAGCAAAAAAGTGAAAATCAGGCAAAGCGAAGGGAGTGAAGCTAGAGTCAAAGGGAGTGAAGATGTAGATATACAACAATAACAAAAATTTAAATGGAGAATATTATTTTATATGGATTTCCCTTGCTAATAACAACTATTGGCTACTTCTTATGGAAAGATTATAAATCAGAGAAAAACATGAAGGATTCAAACGAAAAAAAGACTCCTATAAAGAAAGAGCCTCAGCCTAAACCTGAAGAGGTAATAGATAAAAAAGTAGCCGTTGTTGTAGATAGTGAACATGTAGAAATTGATCAAAGAACCTTCCATTACCCTGAGGAAATTGTAAGGGGGATTGAAGAATGGGGGCGAATTGATTCATCATTTAAAGATAAATATTTTAATAATTCTTACATCGATGACTTTATTAAATCAATTAGAGGATCACTTTTAAAAAAGGAGTCCTCATTTATTAGAATTTTAGGTTTGGCGGGATTGGGAAAGACACGAATGGTATATGAGTGTCTAAAAGATTTTACAGATTTCAAAGATGAAGTTTATTATTGCAATGCGGCTTCACAAGAAAGTGAAATTCCTCGTTACTTGTTGAAATTAGTCAAAGAAAAGAAGAAGGGGGTTTTGATTGTTGATAATTGTGATATAGCGTTAAATGAAATTTTGTACCGAGACCTTCCTAAGCAAGGAGAAGAATTAAATATTATTACCATTGATAAGGCAGTAAATGAAAGACATGGTGCTAATAAAAATTTATTACAGATAGTTTTAAAGCCACAACATTTTGAAGAGGATGTAATTCCTGCAATGATAGGATATTATTTTCCTAATTTACCAGTTGAAAATGTGGAAAAGATTTCAAGTTTTTCACAAGGCTTTCCAATGATTGCTAAATTGTTGGCTATAGGATTAAATGATGGGAGTAAAAATATTGGAGAATTAACTGATGATGTTCTTCTGAGGAAACTTGTAGGAGTTAATGAAGACGAAGATGAAGAGGCATACCATGTTTTAAGGGCATGCTCAATATTTGATAAATTAGGATATACACATGATTTAAAGGCACATAAAGAATTTGTAGCTAATAATAGTGCAATCTCAAGGCTTACTAGCACTAACAATGTTGCTTTATTTGAAAACAAATGTTCACGATTCTTACAACGTGGGATTCTTGAAAAGCAAGGTCGATATATTTCAGTCCGACCCAAACCATTGGCAATAAGATTGGCTGCTGATTGGTGGAGAGAATGTATTGGAAGAGGTGATGCATTTGAAATAATACAAAAAGTAACGGAGCAAGGATTAGGTGACGATTTGTGCAACCAAATTGCAAAACTAGATTTTCTAGTAGAGGCACAACAACTAACCGAAGAATTATGTGGCCCTCAAGCCCCTTTTGGTAAAGCGGAAGTATTAAACACCTCCGAGGGTTCACGCCTCTTCCGCTCATTAGCAGAAGTGAATCCTCAAGCTGCTACTGAAACCTTAAACCATCACTATATAGATACAGATATAAGTGAACTTCTAAAAGTGGAAGAAGGAAGAAGGTATTTAGTATGGACACTTGAAAAACTATGCTTTAGGAAAGATACATTTGAGAAAGCTGCAAAAGTACTGTTAAATTTTGCTGTTGCAGAAAATGAAAGTATTTCAAATAATGCTACAGGGCAATTTGTTGGCTTATATCAATTGTTGTTACCAGGAACTAGCGCAAATTTAGATCAGAGATTTCAAATAATTGAATATGCATTTTCAAAAGAAAATTCGGCGTATATAAAAATTGCTCTTTCTGCAATTAGCAGAAGTTTATCATCTATAAGAGGTTCATCTAGAATGTTGGGTGCGGAGAATTTTGGAAGTAGTCCAAAGTTAGAGGACTATAGACCGAATAGACAAGAAGTTGAAGATTATTACAAAAAATTATTACAAATTTTGAAAGATGAAATTTGTAATGAAAAAGAATTATCTAAAGAAGCTAAGACAATACTTGGAAGATCAATAAATGGAATTGTTGATAATGGTTTCGGGAGTCTTGCTTTTCAGACAGTTCATGAAATTCTTGATTGCCAAAGTGAATTTTGGAAAGAAGCATTCCTATCTACAATACACCTCTATCATTATTCAGAGGGAAAGTATTCTGATGACATGAGAGCTGAAATTTTAGCTCTAGCTGAAAGATTAAAACCACTCGACTTTAATAGTCAGTATCAAATGATTGTTAAATCACCAACAAGATGGGATATTTACTCAGGAAAATCTTATAAACAATTAAGAAGCGAAGGATTAAACTATTCAGACATTACAAAAGCTAATATTGAGAATCTAATAAAAAATAATATTGAAGAAATAGATAATTGGGATTTAAATCTTTTGTTTCAGGAACAACAACAACAAAGTATCTTCTTTGGAGGTGAGTTGGGAAGAGTTTTGATTGATAAAGGAGAAGAGTCCTATTCCTCATTTTTAGATCGATTGGTAGAAATATCTTTATCTGGAAGTGAAGAAATAAAGGATGTATCGGTATTAGCTGGATACTTAGGTAGTACTAAAGATAAGGCAATACAAAATGAGGTTTTGAAAAAACTTCTCAGTAATAATTTTCCTTTACATCACTTTTTAAATATCGCAAGGTTTTGTAAACCTACTTTCGAAGAAATAATATCATGGATTGATATCTACTCAGAGAAAAATGAATCTCTATCACCTTTCCACATGTTAGCATATGGGAAAGTACTGCATTACATGTCCTTATCCGATATTATTAAAATTTGTGAAAGAATAGCAAGTAAAGGAAAAGATAATATTTATTTAGCGTTAGATGTACTTACATCATATGTTAAAATAGGAGAAGAGTCATGGGAGAAGTCAAAAGAAACAATTAAAAGTCTTATTACAACAAAAGGCTTTGTATCAAACATAGATCGTCTTGGTGGAATGATAATGTTAGATGTAAGAAAATACATTTCAGAGTTTTTGAAAGAAGGAGATGAAAACTTTATTAGATATTTAAAAGATGAAGTAATCGTTCACATCACAGATGCAAAAAGATTGAGTTATCATTCTGAAATAGAAAATCTTTTAAGAATTTTAATAACGGATCATTTTTCACTTGTTTGGAATGACTTAGGACAACTTATGCTTGAGAATCCTTATTTTTACATTACAGCTAAGTTTCATTTAGGTGTCCGTGAAGGATCTATGTATACAGAAGGAATGCTGTTCTCCAATAAAGAAAATCTGCCAAAATTATTAAAATGGTGTAAAAACCATTCTCCCAAAGCACCGCGACTAATATCAGGTATTATGCCAACAAGTAGTCAGAATGAAGAAGGTGGAATTGAGTGGCATCCTTTTGCGCTAGATATGATTAATGAATTTGGGGATGATGATAAACTGTTAAATGAAATTCATGCAAATTTTGGCAGTTATGGTTCGGTGGGTTCATCTGTTCCGTATTTAAAATCAAAACTTCATTTACTGCAACAAATCACAGATCACCCTATTAAACGTGTGAGAACATGGGCTAATAATTACATAAGTGAAATGAAACGGCAAATAGAACATGAAGAATTGAGAGATGAGGAATGGGGAATAACTTAAATCAAAAATAACAAAATGGAATCATTACTAAAATACTTACCGTCAGTCAAAACTATTTTTGGTGTCTGTGTTTTTTCATTGGCATTAGTATATCTACTAAAAGATACTCTTGTTTCTATTGCTTCCATTGGTAGCGATCAATTTTCGTTATTTTTGTTTTTTATCCTGTTCGTTATCATTGGAGTGTCTGGAATTGCAGCATTTTATGCTATTGCCAAAAAGGAAATTGATTTAGAGAAATCAAGAAAAAATGTTGCTAAGATTAAAGGAAGTAAAAAAGTAAAAGAAACTCAAAAAGGAGAAGGAGGATATATTGACATTGAAGACTCAGAAGATATTGATTTAAACCAAGGATAATATCATATAGAAAATGAATTGAATAGAACAGCCTTCTTCATATCCCGAACCAACTTCAAATTCCGCTGAGTATGCTCTTCTACCATTTCAATGGCTCCAACTATCTTCGTGATTTTTTCAAACCGTTCTGAATCCTCATCAGGAATCGGAATTTCCAAATTCCAGAAAGTAGTCGGATCGACATGCTTAATTACCGAACCCCGTCCCATTCGATTAATATAAGAGTATTGCTGCTGGAGAAAGAAATAAAAATAAGGAAGCAGAGATTTTGAGTATGTAGGTTTTAAAGTCAGCTTTTTGAGTGTAGAGCCAACTATTCCATTTTGACCTTTCCCCACTAAGCCAGACCTTGCACCATCCCAAACAATAACTAATTCATCATCATGTACTGGTACACCATCATTAGACTGAACATAGTAATCGTAAATGCCTCGTTCAAATGCTTTGATATTGATGTAAGGTTTAGATTGGTCATTAAACGCTGAACAAAGCGTTTCAGGTACACGCCCTTTTTGAGCAGTAAAAATATCTTTGAGTCGATACTTTGGACAATTGGGAGGAGGGCGAAGTTTTGATGAAATGTCATTTTTGGAAAGATAGTCCAATAATGGCTTTAACAATTTATCTGACACAATCCACTCCTTTATTGATCTGGTAATGCCAGATTAAATGAGCTAGATCAAGAGTAGGTTATGAAATTAGTGTTTACCGCTTATTAATGATTTTCCATTACAATAGTACCATGTCCAAAAAGTACATCAACAATGGTACAAGTAATATTGAAAGAGGCACATTAAGCCAACACTTTTCTGCTGTGAATGGTGATGCTGAATATTCCAATATTAGTATTGCCAATAAAGAAATACAAGCAATAATGAACGAAGGAGCTTTTGGAGAAGATGAAACTCTAGGAGGAGGGATAAGAAGTCGGCTTGGGTCATTAGAGGTAAAGAAACAAGCCAAGCAGAAAAAGAAGAAACATAAAGAACTACTTCGAAGACTTATTGAAGATTCCGTTCGTTCAGCTCTTGAGCGGGTCAGAGTATTGATGGACTATCACCAAGAGCAGATGAGGTTTTTACAAGAGCGTATTCAAGTAAATACAACCTTATGGCATGATCTTCAAAACCAACATGAGGCAATCGCTCAACAAATTAGAATATTTAGGGAGACTGGAAAGGTAGACCTTGATAATAACGGAACGCTCAAAGATGAGATGGCAGAAAAAGCACTCA
>CAYXQH010000123.1:0-12091 GCA_964467425.1 uncultured Saprospiraceae bacterium | reverse complement strand
CGAGGAATCATTGATGATCGATCTGAAAAAATCGGTCGTAAAATCAGAGATACTGAGCTAAAGAAGATTCCATATATGTTGATCATCGGAGAAAAAGAAGCTGATTCAGGTACTGTCGCTGTTCGAAAACAAGGTGAAGGAGATATCGGCACCATGACAATTGTGGAGTTTGTGGAGTATTTTAACGGCTTATTATAAGTTCAAAATGGGCAATTTCCTTTGATATCATGTATTTTTGAGTAGAAAGCAATTTAGTTTTCAGATTATGGCAAAATATATGATATTCTTTTTCTTATGAAAAAACATGTACTCAGCATATTGCTCCTTTCTTGTATTTTGACTGGCTTATCGGCTCAGTCTATAATTTTTGAAGATACAATACCTGTCGCTTATGGGTTTGCTTCAGATGACGAGGTGGCTATATATATAAGTATGACCAATAACACCGCTCAGACCCTGGACCTGAGATGGGAGCGATCTCTGGAAGATACTCCTGAACCATGGGACTCCTGGGTATGTACCGTTCCTGGAGCATGTGGTTTGCCTGATACCGAAACCCTGGATTTTTCAATGGGCCCTGGAGAAATTGGAGAATTTCAATATCATTTTGCACCTTACAATATAACTGGAACAGGAGCTGTCCGTATTGATATCATTGAAAATGGCAGTAATGAGCTTTTGCAAACTTTGGTCATTACAACCGATTTAACGACCGTAAGTACCAATGAAATTACAGCTAAAAATATTAAGATATTCCCAAATCCCTCGAGTGATTATTTTCAATTAACGGATGAGACAGTTGTTGATGAAATCATCATTTATAATATACTTGGGAGGCAAGTAAAATATTTCAATGAAGAAAAGTCCCAGTATTTTGTTGGAGATTTACCAAAAGGAATTTATCTTGTAGAATTATTTGATATCGATAGCGATTCAAGTAAAACCATAAAATTGAAAAAGAACTAAGTTTTTATACGATAATTTCTTCAAGCCCCTTTTGATCTTTGATTAGAAGGGGCTTGTATTTTGTCCGCAAATCTGCACTTTTAATTAAAAAAAATACGGAACTTAGACCTGTGAAAAATATTCTTACTATCCTTTTATGTTTTTTAACGATTCTGAGCACTGCTCAGTTGGATTATTCATTGGGACCTATCCCGGCTTCAATGGATACTACAGCGAGTGCTGAAGATTTTATAGCCCATTCGATGATAAGAAACCATTCGGATGAGACCATTGTCATAGCCTGGCAACGAATTACTAATGATATACCTGACGGTTGGGAGTCCTATATTTGTTCGAATATCACCTGTGCACCTCCTGATGTATCGATGGGCACGTTTAGTCTTACGGCAAATGACAGCACAAATTTGGATATTTATTTTGTTCCTGATGGAGTTCCTGGTAATGGGATCGTTGACCTTCGCTTTTTTCTAACAGATGATACCACCCAGGTTATTTATGCCACTTATTTTGGCAATGCCAGCCCTGTCCATACCACTCAAGCACTAAGAGATCAATTAAACGTATTTCCAAATCCTGCTAACCAGACCCTTTTCATAGAAGGAGCTTCCACCAATTCAGTTGAAATATTTTCAGCGAATGGAACTTTAATTCGATCATATTCTAATCAAACATCGCTTGATATTAGTGCTTTAACCAATGGATTTTATATTTTAAAAATCTATTCTGATGAAAAAGAACTTCGTTCAATCAACTCTTTTCAAAAAATCTCTCCTTAATTATTTTTCAAATCTCTTGTTCTTATTTTCTCCATTTCTTCCAAATAATCTAGCGTCTTAAGGATTTGTGGAGTAATTTTTGAGCTATTTTTCAAACATCTACCTACAATTATTGTTCAATTAGTGTTAAAAAAAATTTAATCTTCGGTATTTACCCTTGATTTAATGACAATTTTAGGTTATTTTACAGTATCAGAGCCTAAACCCCAATTAATAAAAATTTTATGAAGAAAAACTTACTATTCACCTTTCTTATTGTTTCTCTTTTCTCTTTCGCTGCTAATGCGCAGTTGGGAGGTAATTGTAGTAACTGCTCTGACAAGTATGACGAAACTGAACAGCAAGTTCATGTCCAGAAACCTGCTAAAAAGAAAAAGAAGATTACTGTTTATCCAAATCCAGCAATTAATTATATCGGCCTTTCTGATTCGAAAGATGTTCAGAAGATTGTGATTTTTAATGTGATGGGTAAAGAAGCAAAATCTTTTATAGTGGAAGATGGAATGAAATACGATGTTGCTGAATTAAAACGCGGAATGTATTTAGTCCAGATTGTTGGGCATAAAAACGAAATTATTACAACGCAGCGATTAAATAAACGCTAAGTTTAAATTACTATATTTAATAAAAAACGCCTTTTCATTAATATTGAAAAGGCGTTTTTTAGTTTTGGCTCGGATTGTTTGCTTTTTAATTTTTATCTATGACAAATACTTTCCGACAATAGGCATTCGTCGTCCCATACCAAAAGCTTTTGGAGATACTCGGATAACTGGTGCCGTTTGATATCTTTTAAACTCATTAATATTGACCAATCTTAAAGCTCTTCGCACAATGGCTTCTTCAAACCCCATAGCAATAATCTCCTGTGGCCCCTGCTGTTGTTCAATATACTGATATAAAATTTCATCCAGAATAGCATAATCCGGCAAACTGTCCGAATCTTTTTGATTGGGACGTAGCTCTGCAGACGGTGGTTTGGTAATCGTATTTTCAGGAATCACTTCTCCATCTTTATTGATGTATCTTGCTAATTCGAAAACCTCCGTTTTATAAACATCGCCAATCACCGACAAGCCTCCACACATATCTCCATATAAAGTCCCATAGCCTACAGCTGCTTCACTTTTATTCGATGTGTTTAAAACTATATTCCCAAATTTGTTGGACATTGCCATAAGGATCATTCCACGAATCCTGGCTTGTAGATTTTCTTCCGTGACATTAAACGCTAAGCCTTCAAATTGTGGATTCAATAATTGCATGTAAGAGTCATAGACTTCTTTAATGGCAATAACATCATATTGAAGACCAAGATTTTCAGCCAACTCTTTAGCATCATTGACAGAGTGATCAGAAGAAAAATGTGAAGGCATCAACACCACTCGTACATTTTCAGTCCCCAAGGCACGGGCAGCAAGTACTGCAGTCACCGCAGAATCAATCCCACCGGATAAACCAAGTATCGCTTTTTTAAAACCCAATTTTCCAAAATAATCTTTCACACCAAGAACAATAGCATCATGGATTAACGCCATTTTGTTTTTCTCCTGCTCTTTATGCTGCTCCCCTTTTAGAACTTCTTCCAATTCATAAACCCGTAGACATTCTTCAAAATAAGGTAACTCATCATGGATCTTTCCATTTGCAGACATGACCAAAGAACCGCCATCAAAAATCAATTCGGTTTGTGCTCCTGCATGGTTCACATAAAACATAGGAATTCCATAGCGTTCCACATTAGAGCGAACAACATGAATTCTACTTTCTGCTTGTTTATAACTAAATGGAGAAGCGGAGACATTGAGAATAAAATCAGGTTCCTGCGGCATCAATTCATCTAAAGGGCAAATCGTATAAAGGGGGTTTTCATTTCCAATATTCCAAATATCCTCACATACCGTTAAAGCAATTCGCTTCCCCTTATACTCCACTACTTTGAACTCAGTCGCTGGTTCAAAATATCGGTATTCGTCAAATACATCATAGGTCGGTAAAAGCGCTTTATGCTGTACCTGCTGAATGGCACCATCTGCTAAAAAATAACAGGAATTAAAAAGGTCTTTCCCTTCGATGACCGGATTCTTACTTGGTGAGCCGACTACAATTGCTATTCCTTCCGCAGCAGCAGCCAATTTTGAAATAGCCTCTTCAGCTAATTTGATAAAATCATCAAACTCTAAAAAATCTCTGGGTGGGTACCCGCAGGTTGATAATTCACTAAAACAAATAATATCTGCTCCCTGTGCTTTTGCATCAGCAACAGATCGAAGCATTTTATGGACATTACCTTCAAAATCCCCGATCAGGACATTCAACTGGGCGATTGCTATCTTCATATTCTATTGGACGATTTTTTCTTTCAATGGGTACAAAAATACATTAGCATATTTTAAGAACAAACAAAAGCATGAAAATGATGCATGTTTTAAACTCGAAAATCGTTTTCAGACATATTTTTTGTACCTTTGAAAAAGCAAAAAAGAGCCTTTTAAATGAGTAATTTTGTAGTTTCCGCCAGAAAGTATCGTCCAGCCAGATTTGATGAAGTCGTGGGTCAACAGCATGTATCGCAAACATTAAAAAATGCTTTACAAAATGACCAACTGGCACATGCTTTTCTTTTTTGTGGTCCTAGAGGAGTTGGAAAAACTACTTGTGCAAGAATTCTGGCTAAAGTTTTAAACTGCGAAAATATTACAAAGGATCATGAAGCTTGCAATGAATGTAACTCCTGCAAATCCTTCAACGAAAGTGCTTCTTTTAATATCACCGAGCTTGATGCCGCATCCAACAATAGTGTGGAGCATATCCGGGCATTAATTGAGCAGGTACGTTTTCAACCACAGCAAGGGCAATATAAAATCTTCATCATAGATGAGGTGCATATGCTTTCGCAGCAAGCTTTTAATGCTTTTCTAAAAACACTGGAGGAGCCTCCATCTTACGCTATATTCATCTTAGCGACTACCGAAAAGCATAAGATCATTCCGACGATTCTTTCGAGATGTCAAATCTTTGACTTCCGAAGAATTCAGGTCAGCGATACAGTAGCTCATTTACAGGGAATTTGCGAAAAAGAAAACATCGAAGCGAATAAAGATGCTTTACATATAATAGCTCAAAAAGCAGATGGCGCGCTTCGGGATGCGCTTTCTATTTTCGATCGAATTACGAGTTCATTAGATGCTTCAAAAGGTACTAGAAAAATTTCCTACGATCATGTTATTGAGAATTTGAATGTTCTTGATTATGATTATTACTTCAAGATCGTAGACGCCATGTTGGTCGAGGATGTCGCAAATGTCTTACTCATTTTTGATGATATTCTAAAAAAAGGATTTGAGGCAGACATTTTTATAAACGGTCTGGCAGATCATCTTCGTAATCTTTTAGTGGCGAAAGATGAAGCAACACTTCAGCTATTAGATGTAAGCGAAGGATTAAAAGATCGGTATAAAGAACAAGCAAAAGCAACACCAAGCTCTTTTATGCTTACTGCTTTGAATATTACGAATGACTGTGATGTAAATTATAAAATGGCTCGAAATAAAAGACTCCATGTTGAAATGGCCATTATCAAAATGACTTATATCGGTAGAGCTGTAAAGCTTTCTCAACAAGCGGTTCAAGCTCCTCCTCCTCAAAATACCATTGAAAAAAAAACAGTTGACCTAAAGTCTCCCCCTTCTACACCCGTTTCTTCTGCACCTATAAAAAATCAAACTACAGAAGCACAGAAAACGCAACCTAAATCAGCAGTAGAACCTTCTCCTGCTAAAGTGATCGCTTCTCCTCCTTCCAGTAAAAAAGAAGCTTTACCGACCGTTGGTATTACAACAGAACATGATGCGCCAACACTGCTAAATCTGGATGATCTAGAAGAAGAATTCGAAAACGATAAAACTTCCGATGAAAAAGCACCTAAAGAAGCGCTTAAGCCAGAAGAGTTGAGACAAGTATGGGATCAGTTTAGCGAAACGGTTAACTCTCCTTCTTTAAAAACGACGCTAAAAAAGTCAGAACTACAAATAGAAGAAAATCAAATAAATGTAATTGTAGCTAGTACGATTGCAAAAGAACTTGTTCAAGCAGAAGGAAATCTCATGCCCTATGTTCGTGAACATTTGAAACGAGGAGATTTGACTATGTCTATCAAAATAGATACGAGTAAAATGCCTGAAGAATCTGTGGTCAAACCTAAAAAATTACTTTCCGTAAAGGAGAAATTTGATTTGATGAAGGAGCAAAATCCACTGGTTGATGATATGCGTGAACGATTCAACTTGAAACCTGATTATGACTAAAACAGTCCCTGCTGTTTTTTTCTATAAATAGATTTGTTCTAAAAACACAGGTGAATTTTCAATTCGTTCATTGCCAGAAGTTACTTTCAAAGACAATTAAAGCTCAAAATTTACTTCCATTATATGTTTTGGAACAACTAAGTACTAAAAGATTGCTAAATAAGTCTAGGGTTTTATATTCGCTAAAGATTTAAATTTCTTGTAGTAACGATCGCTTTCCCCCACAAAAGACCAGGAATAATTGATTTGCAAAATTAATTTTCGGTTGTCAAAACATACCTTATAGTCGATTTTCTGAAAATAATTGTTAACACCAAGACAATTTATTTGCTTAAAAAAAACGATTTCTAAACAAGATTATACCTTTGTTGTTTAGTTTTTATGTTTTTCTAAATACTCAGACAAAACTATTTTCTAAACCAAACTTAACCATTATGAATAATCAGTCCCTTTGGTACTTGGAGAATATCGATGTGAGGGGGCTTTTCTGCCCAAAAAAGGTGGGAAGTGGAATGTTGGATACTTTAAATCACAAATCTTATAAAAAGGGTGATTACATTTATCTAACTGATGAACATGCCGACAAACTCTACTTTATTTCTGAAGGAAGAGTCAAGATTGGAAATTATGGAGACTCTGGAAAAGAAATTACAAAAGCTATTCTCACTCCGGGAGAAGTTTTTGGTGAGCTTTCTTTAATCGGCGAAGATAAAAGGAGAGACTTTGCGATTGCCATGGAAGAAACGACAGCTTGCGTCATGGGTGTAGATGACATGAAAAACATGATGCGAGAGCATAGCAGCCTTAGTCTTTTCATGATGAAAATATTAGGTTCCAGAGTACTTGACATGGAGCAACGATTAGAATCATTAGTCTTTAAAGATTCTCGAAGCAGAATTGTAGAATTTCTAAAAAACTTAGCTGCTAAGAAAGGACAAAGAGTAGGCTATGAGATGTTAGTCCGTCGCTTCATGACCCATCAGGAAATTGCGAATCTAACGGCTACTTCTAGGCAAACAGTTACCACAGTATTGAATGAACTTCGCTCTAAAAATATTATCACCTTTAATCGTCGAAGATTACTCATTAGAGATATGGATCTTTTAGCTGCTGAGATGAAGTAAGTAGTAAGCTTAACTTTTTTTACACTACATTCATAATTGTTTTTTTGACAGGACTTGTTATTTTTGTGATCAAAATAACATCGCCTAGTGTATAAACTATTGATCAAACCGCTCCTTTTTTTATTTCCTCCTGAAAAAGCACATCATCTTACTATCTTTCTACTAAAAGTAACATTGGCTATTCCGATTGTGAATTGGATATTCAAGCGTATGTTCCGAGTAGAAGATGATCGGCTTAAAAGAAACCTTTTTGGTCTGACTTTCCAAAATCCGGTAGGTCTTGCTGCCGGCTTTGATAAAGAAGGAAAATACTATCAGGCGATGTCCAGTCTGGGATTCGGTTTTATTGAGGTTGGTACCGTTACTCCAAAAGGACAGGCCGGCAATCCACAACCCAGGCTATTTCGACTTCCAGGTGATGGAGGACTCATCAATCGAATGGGCTTCAACAATGAGGGGATGGATGTTCTTTTAGGACGCTTAAAAAAGGACCGACCAAAAAATTTAATTATCGGAGGGAATATTGGGAAGAATAAAATAACGCCCAATGAAAACGCTACTGATGATTACATTTTATGTTTTGAAAAATTATTTGACCTTGTCGATTATTTTGTCGTCAATGTAAGTTCTCCCAATACGCCCAATCTCCGAGCCCTCCAGGACAAAGAGCCATTAACGAAATTACTTTCTACGCTACAGCAATTAAACCAGCAGAAAAGCAAACCTAAACCCATCTTATTAAAAATTGCACCGGACCTAACGGACAGTCAGTTAGATGATATTATCGAAATCGTTGCGGATACAAAAATCGATGGTGTGATTGCTACCAATACCACCATCTCCCGAGAAGGACTTCAAACACCTGCTACTAAAATCACAGCTATCGGAAATGGTGGCTTAAGTGGCAAGCCTGTCCGGCAGCGTTCGACCGATGTAATTCGTTATTTAAATACCAAGTCCAAGGGAAAACTAACCATCATTGGAGTTGGCGGAATTTCTTCCCCTGAAGATGCAATTGAAAAGATCGAAGCAGGTGCCGCATTGGTGCAGATTTATACCGGTCTGATCTACGAAGGTCCTGCACTTATCAAACGCATTAATAAGGCTTTAATAAACCATCCGGCTAAAATTTAGTCTAACTATTAATTCACTTGGGATTGTTTAGTCAAGATTAATCACTTTTACAAGAACCCTGAGATCTTAGACAAATTATACATTACTTGAAAATGTAATGGCATCCTTTTTGAACATATTGAAGAGAATACAGCAATAGCTAATCTCTCCCCTTATTCATCTCCCCGGGATAATTTTCATTTTCAAGTTTTAGACATCCAGCACATTCATTTTATTTTAAATGATGCGTTGTTTTTTATAAAACTAAAAATGAGTCAGCTATGATTATTTGCACAATTTTATATCTTTTATTCGGTCTCAATTTAATTAACATGATCACTGAAGAAAATTCTACATTTTACCGAGATGTACGTTTTTGGCTTATTATTTTTTCCCTATTAGTTTTAGTTGTAATGACGGTAAATAGCTATCCCGTTTAAAACTTAATTAGCTTAAAAAAAAACTCTGATATCAAATCAGCGATATAACCATGAAACGTAATTCTAGTATGTTTATAAACATACACTAAAAAAGACGACTAATTGATTAGTCGTCTTTTTTGTTTTATTATCGCAAGTTTAAAACTTGGATTAGCAGGTTAATTTTTTAGCTATCTAGGCTAGTCGTCTTTCATTACTTTCAAACTCATATCCATACTTTGAAAAGAATGTGTTAGTGCACCAACAGAAATAAAGTCAACGCCTGTTTTAGCAATTTCTCTAACCGTATGTATTGTTACGCCACCAGAAGCTTCTGTTTCAAATTTTCCGTCTACAGTTATTACCGCTTCCCGAAGCAAAGGCAATTCAAAGTTATCCAACATAATTCTTGTCACCTGTCCTATGTTTAAAACCTCATGCAATTCATTTAGATTCCTTACCTCTACAGTAATCCCTAAATCGAGGTTATTTGTTTTCAGGTAAGCATTCACACGTTCTATAGCTGAGGTAATACTTCCACATGCATCAATATGATTATCCTTAATCATGATCCAATCATATAAGCCATCACGATAGTTCGTACATCCACCAACACGTACTGCCCACTTTTCAAGGAATCGTAATAAAGGCGTCGTCTTTCGGGTATCTAAAATCCGAACCGGTAAGTCTTCTACTTCAAATGCAAATCGATTACTTAAAGTTGCGATACCGCTCATCCGCTGCATGGTATTTAAAACCAATCGCTCCGCTTTCAACAATGCTTGTGCGTTACATTCCACCGTAAAAGCAATATCTCCAAAATTGACAAAACTACCATCCTCAATTAAAACTTCGAATTGTGCAGATTCATCAACATAACTAAAAACTTGTTTTGCAAAATCGATACCTGCAAGCACACCGGTATCTTTTACGATTAGCCTTGCTTTATTACGAGCATCAGTAGGAATGCACGCTAGAGATGTGTGATCTCCTGTTTTAACATCTTCTTCTAGTCCACTTTTTATAAAAGCTAAAATATCTTCTTCTTTAATTTGATCCATTTCTAACAACATAGATTATTGGTTTTGATCTTTTAAGTGCCAAACTAAAATTGTTTATATAATAAATTGTCCCGAAGAAATTTTATAAGAAATTGATCCCGATAGCTATCGGGAGGAAATTACGTTGAAATATCTGAGTGGACTTTAAAAATTTATTAGATCAATTTTTTTGGCTTACTATTTAATAAAAGTACAGGCATTAAGTTTTTAAAACATTACACCAATTCTAAAGGTCAAGCCTTGTAATGCACTTTTAGCATTTTCCTTTACAGTAGGGGTATCATCAGGTCCATCGCCTTCGCCTCTTCGTAAACCATCGTTCTTTGTAACGTCTGTGATATTGTTTTGATAATATATTCCACCGATCAATGCTGTATTAGGACCGACGCTATATTCTATTCCTCCTCCAATACCCCAGGAAAAAGCAAATAAGTTGACATCATCTCTGATTTCTTCTTTTTCTGTATCCATGTCTGTTCCTTCAACCGCGCCTTGGGCTTGAGTCAAAATACCAAGTGTAAAAATAGGCAACTCCGCAAAATATCGGATGTATCCAAACTCCTGAGTTTTCATTTTTAAACCAAAAGGGATTTCTACGTATTGCAATGAATATCTAAGGTTGACACCATCTGGGAGCTCGTGATATACTGAATTACTTAGTGTAGAATTCGACCATAAATCACCTCCAAAATCATGTTTTAAAGTACCACCTTGATTAAAAGCAAAACCAAGTCCAAAGGTCACAGCATAGTTTTCTCTAAAATACTTCTCTCCCATCATTCCTAGTTTAGGTCCGCCAAAGGCTGTACCATTCCCATTGATTTTATTATTATCTGTACTGAGCCAGGTCAATGTAGGGCTAAACTGAATTCCAAACTTGAAATCATTCTGTCCAATAAGGGCAGTACATAAAAAAGTGAAAAAGGCTGCTAAAACAACAATTTTTTTCATCTTAAAAAAGTTTTTTTTGTTTTTGTATTATATAAAATTCTTTAAAGTGATCTTTCGTTTAAATCCTAGTAAAAGTTACACGAATAGCTCTCAATTTTCGCTATTTCCAAACCTTCAAAGTTGATATAACGTATTTATTGGTATTTTCGTGATTCGATTTTAGAAAATTTTTAAAACCTTGCACTTTATATATGACATTTTCAGCAATAAGAATTGTAAAAATCAGCGCTATTCTATTGGTTTTTATAGCGTTTTGGGTGGTCTCCTGTACGTCTGACAAAGGTAAAAATATTCCCGATGTTTCTCATATAGAAGTAGATGTTAATATAAAACATTTTGAAAAAGACCTAATGGCTATTGACACCAACCATATAAAACGAGATATGGACGCTTTGATCGAAAAGTATCCAGTTTTCATGGCTGATATATATCTACCAAAAATTTTGCCTGTCTTACAGGATACCACCATAATGAAACAGTTTTTGATTAGTCCAGGAATCCAAAAACTCTACGATACGTGTACGATAGTTTACGGAAAACCTGTAGCGATAGAAGAAGAACTGGAAAGTGCTTTTCGTTTTTACAAATATTATTTTCCAGAAAGAAAAGTACCAGAGGTTATTTCCTTCTTTTCAGAATATACCATCGGCACCTTTACCTTTGAAGAAGATATTTTAGGAATAGGCTGGGATTTTTTCCTTGGAGCAGATTACCCGCATTATGACCCTAATTTTTTTCCAAATTATATCAAACGAACCATGAATGAAAAACATTTGGTTGCCAAGTCTATCGAAGCAATTGCTACTGATTTAGTTGGAAATTCAAATGGTGAACGTTTGATTGACATCATGATAAACAATGGAAAAATTTTATACATCCAGGACCTTATGCTTCCGCATACAGCGGATAGTATTAAATTTGGCTATACCGGCGCTCAAGTGGATTGGTGTGAAATGAATGAGCAATTACTCTGGTCTTATTTTCTGGAAGATGATTTATTGTATTCTTCCAATTCACGAGATATTAGAAAATTAATTGACCATAGTCCTTTTGGCACTTCACAAATGCCGGCTGAAGCGCCAGGAAGATCCGCAAATTGGATGGGATTACAAATAGTAAAAAGCTATATGAACAGGCATCCCGAAGCCTCACTTACTGATCTAATCGAAGTCGAAGAAGCTCAAACCATTTTAAATAAAGCAAAATATAAACCGAAGCTTTAGAGTATGCTTAAATTTCCATAATTTTGTTCTTCGCTTTTTAAAACAAAATATACGAGCAACATGTCTACAAGAAATATCCCGGTCGTTGACCTTTCTAAATTTATAAATGGAAGCACAGAAGATCGATCTGCTTTCGTGAAATCAATAGGGC